>NZ_CEYNZH010000052.1:0-26027 GCF_982874595.1 Oceanospirillum sp.
GACCGGTTAGTTTCTGCCATAAACCGTGAACCCGAGGAACATCAGGATCGGGCGATGCGTCCCCAGTATCTCAAGGATTATGTGGGGCAGCCTCAGGTGAGGGAGCAGATGGAGATCTTTATCTCTGCGGCCCGAAACCGTGATGATGCACTGGATCATACGCTGGTTTTTGGTCCTCCGGGTCTGGGTAAAACGACATTGGCCAATATTATCGCCAGTGAGATGGGCGTGGATATCAAAAGCACCTCCGGCCCTGTGTTGGAAAAAGCGGGTGATATCGCGGCTCTGCTGACCAATCTTGAAGAAGGTGATGTGCTCTTTATTGATGAGATCCATCGTTTGAGCCCGGCAGTGGAAGAGGTGCTGTATCCGGCGATGGAGGATTATCAGCTGGATATTATGATCGGTGAAGGCCCGGCCGCCCGTTCCATCAAGATAGATCTGCCAGCCTTTACGCTGGTGGGGGCCACAACCCGGGCGGGTCTGCTGACCTCTCCGCTGCGGGATCGTTTTGGTATTGTGCAGCGTCTGGAGTTTTACAGTGTTGAAGATCTCAGTTCCATTGTGACCCGATCGGCAGAACTGATGAAAATGGAAGTTGAACCCCGTGGTGCTCTGGAAATTGCGAAGCGTTCCCGGGGGACGCCTCGTATTGCCAACCGCCTTTTGCGTCGTGTACGGGACTATGCGCAGGTTAAGGGTGATGGTGTGATTAATGGTGATATTGCTGATCGTGCCCTGAATATGCTGAATGTCGATACCCATGGCTTTGATCACATGGATCGTCGCTTGTTGCTGACCATGATCGAAAAATTTGGTGGTGGTCCTGTGGGTGTCGACAACCTTTCCGCAGCGATTGGTGAGGAACGTGATACTATTGAGGACGTGCTCGAGCCTTTCCTGATTCAGCAGGGCTTTATGATGCGTACCCCTCGGGGGCGAATGGTGACGCCTCAGGCTTATCTTCATTTTGGCATGACGCAACCTGAAAGTTGATTTCGGGTTGTCAGGGGGTTTTATGTCTGAACTATCAAGCGCTAATGAGTATCCTTTTAGCTGGCCGGTTCGTGTTTATTACGAAGATACGGATACCGGTGGTGTGGTCTATTACGCAAACTACCTGAAGTTTTACGAGCGGGCACGTACTGAGGCCTTGCGTCATATCGGATTTCAGCAGGAAGCATTGAAAAATAATGACAACCTGCTTTTTGTGGTTTCCAGTGTTCAGGTGGATTATAAGCGTCCGGCTGTGCTGGATGATGAACTGACAGTTTTTGTAAGAATTGCAAAAATGGCTCGTACTTATCTGGTTTTTGAGCAAAAAATTGTCAAGGAAACAGACGGAAAAGAAATTTTACTTAACTTCGCAACCGTTAAAGTGGCATGTGTTCAGGGCGACTCGTATCGCCCTCAGGCCCTTCCTCAAGGGGTTGTCGAGCGATTTAAGGTTCTTACGGTTGATATTTCCCAGTGAAAAACTGGGAAATAAAATGCTGATTGAAAATGACAGCTTTTCAGACAGGAACTTTTTCTGTCACACTTGTCTGACAGGATTGAAATTGATGCTTTTTTTCATTTATAACAGTATCTTGGCCGTTTAATATTAAGTTTTTAGTTTCTATCAAAAGGGGCGCGTGTGGACGATAAGCTATCTTTGCTTGGGCTGATTGTAGAGGCCAGCATTGTTGTTCAGTTAGTAATGGCCAGTCTGGTTTTGGCTTCTGTTCTTTCATGGATGTTTATTCTGCAACGTGCTGCTGTTATCGGTCATGCCAAGAAAAGCATGGAAGAGTTTGAAGATCGCTTCTGGTCCGGTATGGATCTTTCCCAGCTCTACCGTGAAGTAAGCAGCGAAACAAACGGATCCGGTGCTGAAAATATTTTTCGTGCAGGTTTTAAAGAGTTTTCCCGCCTCAGTCAGAAGAGTTCTGTTGACTCTGAGGCTTTACTTGAAGGTGTTCAGCGTGCCATGCGTGTTGCCCTTGCCCGTGAAGAAGAGCGCCTGAGTGAGAACTTACCTTTTCTCGCTACCGTCGGTTCTACAAGTCCTTATATCGGTCTGTTTGGTACGGTATGGGGGATCATGAACTCCTTCCGTGATCTGGCCCATGTACAGCAAGCAACTCTGGCTGTTGTGGCTCCCTCTATTTCTGAAGCGCTGATTGCAACCGCTATGGGGCTTTTTGCTGCGATTCCTGCTGTTATCGCCTACAACCGCTATTCAACCAAAACTGAGTTGCTGATGGTGCGTTACGAGACTTTTGCTGATGAGTTCTCAAGCATCCTTCATCGTAATGTTCTTAGTCAGAACGCAGGCTGATTATGTCAGGATACCGCTATCGTAAGCCAAAAAAGCTGGTTGCAGAGATCAATGTCGTCCCCTATATCGATGTGATGTTGGTGTTACTTGTGATTTTTATGGTGACTGCGCCGATTCTGACACAAGGTGTCAAGGTCGAGTTGCCCGAGGCTGTCTCGGCCCCTCTGGATATTAGTGAAGATGACCTTCCGCTGATCGTTTCTGTTAAGCGTTCCGGTGATTATTTTCTTGAATTGGGGCCGGATAAAGAACAGGCCATTGAGCCCGCTGATCTTTCTTTAAAAGTGGGTAAAATTACCCGCCAGAATCCAAGTGTTCAGGTTTTGGTTCGCGGTGATAAGAATGTTGAGTATGGTGCCGTTGTGCAGCTGATGAGTGTATTGCAGCAAGCAGGTGCCCGTAATATTGGTTTATTGTCACAGCCGCCTGAGAAATGAGACCGGTTACTACAACACAAGGCAGTGGTTTGCTGTTTCCATTTCTGATCGCCATTGGTTGCCATCTTCTGGGATTGTGGTTGCTCTGGTTTGGTTGGCAGCAGGCCAGCACCATCTCTGAACAGCGTATGCCAAGAGTTAATCCGGAAAATATTATCTCAGCGGTTGCCGTTCAGCAGGACCCGATTGAGGCTTTGCGACAGAAGCAAAATGCAGAAGAGGCAGCGAGGGCAAAAGCGAGAGCTGAGCAGGAACGTCAACGACAGCTTGAGGTTAAACGTCAGGCTGAAGCGCGTAAACAGGCTTTGATAAGACAGAAAGAGGAAGAGGCCCGACAGAAAGAGCTGGAGCGCAAGCGGCAGGAAGCAGCCGCTAAACGAGAGGCCGATCGAAAGGCGGCTGAAGAAGCGAAGAAGCAGGCTGAACTAAAACGTCAGCAGCACCTAAAGGCAGAACAGGCCAGAAAAGCTGAAGAAGCCCGTAAACAGGAAGAATTGCGCAAACGAGAAGCACAGTTAGCGGCTGCAAAAGCACAGAAAGAAGCTTTGGCGGCAGCCGAGGCTGAGCGTAGGCGTCAGCAGGTCATCGAGACTGAAAAGCAATCTTTACAGTCTGCGCTGGATCAGGAAGAAGCCTTCCTGTCCGAGTTGGAAGATCGTGAAAAACTGGCGTCAATGCAGATGCTGATTAAGAGTTATGTTGAACAAAATTGGTCACGACCACCTACTGCTCGTAAAGGGATGCAGGCAATTCTTAAAATTGAACTGCTCCCTACCGGTGAAGTGAAGTCCGTGAAAGTGGATGAGCCAAGTGGTGATAGTGCTTTTGACCGTTCGGCAGAGCAGGCGGTATATCGTGCGGGTCCGTTCAAAGAGATACAAGATCTTAAGCCGCATCAAAGAGATGCTTTCAGGTCGTTTAATCTGGTGTTTAAACCTGAGGATATTCAGTAATGCGTTTGAAGAAATGGCTAAAGGCAGCTGCTTTTACTTTGCTATGTGTCACCCAGCAGGCAGTTGCAGATCTGACAATTGAGATTACACAAGGTAATGACAGGGCAACACCCGTTGCGGTTGTACCTTTTGCTTGGCTTGGACAGAGTCCTTTGCCACAGGATGTTGCTCAGATCATTTCGGATGACCTGGAGCGTAGTGGTCTGATTCGCCCTTTATCCCGTACTGATATGTTGAGTCTGCCCAGTCAGAAGAGTGAGATTTACTACCGGGACTGGTCGCTGTTGAAGCAGGATTATCTTCTTATTGGCCAAGTTAAGCCTTCGGTATCTCCCGGGGTGCTGACGATTCAGTTTGAACTCTATGACGTTGTTCGTCAGACCCGTGTTCTTGGAGAAGTGATTTCAGGAAAACTAACGGAGTTACGTTCAAGGGCGCATTATATCAGTGATAAAGTCTTCGAACATCTGACAGGAATAGAGGGGGCTTTTTCAACGCGACTGGCTTATGTCACCGTCAGAAAAGATGAGGCGGGACAAAACAAATACGAGCTGAAGGTTTCTGATGCTGATGGCCGAAGAGAGAAGTCCATTCTGACTACTTATACACCGATTTTGTCTCCATCCTGGTCTCCCGATGCGCAGCATTTGGCCTATGTCTCATTCGAAACAGGCCGGCCCGGAGTTTTTATTCAGAATGTTTATTCCGGTAAGCGGCGTCAGCTTACGGCTTTCAAAGGCCTGAATGGTGCTCCTGCCTGGTCACCCGACGGTGAAAAGCTTGCAGTTGTTTTATCAAAAGATGGTAATCCTGAGTTATATGTTATCGATCTTAATACTTATAAGATGAAACGCATTACACGCCATTACGGAATTGATACAGAACCTGAATGGTCTCCAGATGGTACAAAAATTATGTTCACCTCTTCGCGAAGCGGTGGCCCTCAGATTTACCAGCTTGATTTAGTATCAGGTCAAACAGAGCGACTGACATTTGAAGGTGGATACAATGCTCGTGCTCGGTTCTCGCCGGATGGTACTGAAATCTACTTTGTGCATCAGAAAGATGGAATCTTTCATATTGCTGCACAAGAGTTGGCAAATAATCGTCTGAGAATACTCACTCAGACGCCATTAGATGAGTCTCCCAGTGTTTCTCCTAATGGAAGTATGTTAATTTATGCGACACAGGAAGGATCACGGGGATATTTAGGAGCTGTTTCTGTAAATGGGCAGATTCGTTACCGACTCCCTTCTCAACGTGCGGATGTACGTGAGCCTGCTTGGTCGCCTTTTTTAACGAATTAATATTTCTATTTAACTATAAAAGTAAGTCCGATCGCTTCAGGAGCCTGATATGGAATTTAAAAAATACAGCAAGACTTTGTTCTTTGGTGCAACCTTAGCCATTTTGGCTGGCTGTGGTAATGATCCTGTCTCTCAGGATGAGAATGCCACTGCAGATACTCAGGTTCAGCCCATTGTGACTAGCGATGGTTCAAATGCTGATTCAGCTGTAAATGGTGAGGCCCTTGGTCAAGATAGCCAGATTATGCAAGAGTCTGATTCATTGGATTCAGCGGCAATGCCGGAAGTCGAAACTATCTATTTTGACTTTGATACCTCTGCAATTCGCGAAGATTCCCGTGAAATCTTGGATCTGCATGTAGCCTACCTGCGCCTGAACCCATCTCAGAATGTTGTTCTGGAAGGTCATGCAGATGAGCGCGGTACTCGTGAGTACAACAATGCACTGGGTGAGCGTCGTGGTAATGCTGTAAAAGATTACTTCATGGTTCAGGGTGTTAACGCTGACCAGATTGAAGTGATCAGCTTCGGTGAAGAAAAGCCTGCTGTTATTGGTCACAACAACGCTGCATGGTCTAAAAACCGTCGCGTAGAAATCAAGTACTAAGCTAAGACGGAGGCAGGATGTCTATCCCATTCCGTAATGCTTTAAAGGTGCTGCCATTTCTGGCAGCATCCTTTTCTCTTCAGGCTGCAACTTTATTTACTGATGAAAATGCACCTGTCTTGGGAGCGGAGCCAGTCCGGTCCCAGCCCTCTTCTCAGCCTCAGAATTCAGCAAACGCCCAGCTCCTGCTTCAGATCCAACAATTGCAAAATGAAATGCAGATGTTGAGAAATGTCGTAGAGCAACAGCAAATGATGATAGCGCAACTTCAGAAAGATGGTCGTGACCGTTATCTGGATATTGATCGTCGTTTGACTGATCAGGCTAAGCAGATTACTGATCTGAGTACTAATAAGCCCTCTACAAAAAACTCTGATGACAACTCTAAGGTCTTACCAGTAGTGACTGGTACTGCTAAAGAGGCTTATCAGAATGCTTATGCTTTGGTGAAAGAGCAGAAGTTTGATCAGGCAATAACTGCTTATCAGGGGTTTATTAAAAACTATCCTGACTCTTCGCTACTACCGAATGCTTATTATTGGTTGGGCGAGCTTTATATGGTTAAGAATCTGACCCAGGAAGCAGAACGGGTTTTTCTGACGGTTGTAGAAACTTATCCTAAGAGTCGTAAAGTACCTGATGCCAGTTATAAGCTGGGGTTGGTTTATGCCCGATACGGACAGATGGATAAAGCTAAGGTGCAGATGAATGAAGTTAAGAAGCAGTTTCCAAAAAGTACTGCTTCAAAACTAGCGGATCAGTTTCTGGATGCACAAAAGAAGTGATCTAATTAATCCTTGGTTTTAATCTGTTTGTACCGATAAGCGGCGCTTTGATATACAATGCGCCGTTTATTTTTATATAGAATTTAATTAGCGTCAGGCAAACAATGTCAGCAAAGAGAGCAGTTGTTTTAGTATCCGGTGGTTTAGATTCAGCGACAGTTCTGGCAACCGCTGTAGCAGAAGGTTATGAGTGCTATGCCCTGGGTTTTGATTATGG
Organism: Oceanospirillum sp.; assembly: GCF_982874595.1. Classification (NCBI taxonomy): domain Bacteria; kingdom Pseudomonadati; phylum Pseudomonadota; class Gammaproteobacteria; order Oceanospirillales; family Oceanospirillaceae; genus Oceanospirillum; species Oceanospirillum sp. The sequence continues at coordinate 6,627 of NZ_CEYNZH010000052.1, forward strand.
TCAGCGGCAGATTTCAGAGCTTAAAGCGGCAGAGCGTGTAGCGCTTAACCATGGAGCGAAAACTCATAAAGTGATCTCTCTCGGCCTGAATGACTTTGGCGGCTCTGCACTGACGGATCATGATATTGCAGTGCCTGAGGTGGAAGAAGAGGGAATCCCGGTAACTTATGTGCCTGCCCGTAATACCGTCTTTTTATCGATTGCGCTAGCCTGGGCTGAGGTGCTGGAAGCGAACCATATCTTTATCGGGGTGAATGCTGTTGATTATTCCGGCTACCCAGACTGTCGCCCCGAGTTTATTACAGCCTATGAAAATATGGCGAACCTGGCTACAAAGGCTGGTGTCGAAGGACATAAACTCTGTATTGAGACGCCGCTGATGCGCCTGACTAAGGCAGAAATCATCAGTATGGGGATTAAAGCCGGAGTTGATTACAGTCTGACGGTTTCGTGTTATCAGGCGGATGATGATGGCCGGGCCTGTGGTGTATGTGATAGCTGTCGTCTTAGAGCTAAAGGTTTTTCGGATGCTGGTGTTGCCGATCCAACCCGTTACGTTGAAAGTGTTTAAGAATAACAGTAAATATCGAATCTGAAGGTTTGATAACGAATATCACGATAGGGTGAGATTGAGGATTATTTTATGTTGTGTGAGTTTGATTATCAGGCACCGAAAGATTTGTTAGAAGACCGGATTATTCTGGTGACCGGCGCCAGTGATGGTATCGGCAGAGCTGCGGCAAAATCTTATGCTGCATATGGTGCGACCGTTATTCTGGTAGGGCGTACCATCAAGAAGCTTGAAGAAGTATACGATGAGATCGAAGAAGCCGGTGGTGCTCAGCCTGCAATTTTCCCGCTGAATTTTGAGACTGCCACCTATAAAGACTACGGTGAAATGGCAGAGTTGCTGCAAAAAGAGTTTGGCCGTATTGATGGTATTTTACACAATGCGAGCATTCTTGGCTCTCTGACGCCGGTTGAAGCTTATAACCCGCAAATGTGGGAGCAGGTGATGCAGGTGAACTTCAACTCTGCGCTTCTGATGACTCAGTCACTGCTTTCGCTGATGTACGAATCAAAAGATGCCAGCCTGATTTTTACCTCCTCCAGTGTCGGACGCAAAGGTCGCGCATTCTGGGGTGCTTATAGCATCTCTAAATTTGCTACTGACGGTCTGATGGAAACTCTGTCTGATGAGCTGGAGAATATCTCAAATATCCGGGTGAACAGCCTGAACCCTGGTGCAACACGAACGGCTATGCGTCAGTTGGCGTATCCGGGAGAAAACCCGGCAACGCTGCGTACGCCTCAGGATATTATGGGGACTTACCTGTACCTGATGGGGCCGGATAGCAAAGGTGTTAATGGGCAGAAGTTTGATGCTCAGCCTGCAAAGGTCGATGCTGAAGCCTGATAAAACTGAGATACATGTTAAAAAAACGGCCAACTGGCCGTTTTTTTGGTTTCAACTGTGCCTAAAACGAGAAAAGTTTCGATATTTCAGCGCTTTTTTCTAACAGGTAATCCGCCTGCCATTCCGGAACAGAAGCCGGATCTTCAATATAGCCGTAGGAAGCGGCAATTGTTTTCATTCCAGCCGCCTTCCCGGCCTCAATGTCACGAAGATGGTCGCCGACATAAATACAGCCAGCCGGATCTGCACCGACCTGCTGGCAGGCGTGAAGGAGTGGTCTAGGGTCCGGTTTGGCAATGTTAAGGTCGTCAGGGCAAACGACCACATCGATTTTGTCTGTGATGGCCATGGCATCAAGAAGCAGGTCGGTATATAGCCGGGGTTTGTTCGTGACAATACCCCAGGGGATGCCTGATGCAGACAGTTGTGCTGTGAAATCCTCTAAACCCTCAAACCATAGGGTGTGAGTGGCGATATTAGCTTCATAGAGCTTTAGCAGGCGACTACGAAGATCAAGTTGCTCATCTGGCCTGATATCACCAAAACCAAAGTCGAGCATCGCATTGGCACCATTTGAAACATGGAGTCGGATGGCCTCAAGAGGTAGTGTTTGTCGGCCTTCTTCAGCGAGTAGTAGGTTAAGACAGTTGGCGAGGTCGTTGGCGGTATCCAGCAAGGTACCATCGAGATCAAAAAGTACAGCAGAGGGTGATGTAATCATAATAAAAAGAAGGCTGCCTCAGTAGGCAGCCTTTTGGTCCTTAAAATCAGGTCATGTGGTTTTAAATCGCTTCTGCGGGTTTAAAACACTGCAGCAGGTAGTTGACCGTCACATCCTTTGAATCAAGCTTATATTGCTTTGTCAGCGGGTTGTAGGTCATGCCGGTCAGATCACCATTCTTAAGGTTGGCTGCCCGTGTCCAGTTACCCAGCTCAGAAGGGCGGATAAACTTGCTGAAATCATGGGTGCCTTTAGGCAGCATCTTCAGTAGATACTCAGCCCCGACAATAGCGAACAGATAAGCTTTAGGATTACGGTTAATGGTGGAGAAAAAAACCTGACCACCCGGTTTAACGAGGCGGGCACAGGCAGCAATGACCTTATCTGGCTCAGGAACATGCTCAAGCATCTCCAGGCAGGTAACCACATCGTATTGCTCCGGTTCCTGTTCCGCTAATTCTTCAGCCGTGATGCGGCGGTAATTGATGTTCAATCCGCTTTCCAGCTGGTGAAGTTTAGCAACCGACAGTGGCGCCTCGCCCATATCGATGCCGGATACTTCAGCACCACGCTGTGCCATGCTTTCAGTCAGAATGCCGCCGCCACAGCCAACATCCAGCACTTTTTTACCTGCAAGGCCTGCTCGCTCATCAATAAAGTTCAGACGCAGCGGGTTGATGTCGTGCAGAGGTTTGAATTCGCTCTCACGGTCCCACCAGCGTGATGCCAGTGCCTCAAATTTAGCAACTTCACTGAAGTCAACGTTCTGTGGTTTGTTTGACTCAGTCATGGCGGTCTCCTGCACGAATTGTATCTCCCCATTGTCGGGCTTGTTGTTTCAGTTTTTCGATATCGATCTGTGTTAGCAGACCATCCCGTACCAGCATTTTACCGTTAACCCAAACATGATTCACCTTGTCGGCCATGCGGGTATAGACCAGCTGTGAAACGGGGTGGTAAACCGGCAGACTTTCCAAGCGACTCATATCGATTGCGATGATGTCTGCTGCTTTTCCTGTTTCCAGGCTTCCAGTGTCCTTTTCGATGCCTAAGCATTCTGCTCCACTGAGCGTTGCCATTCTAATGGCCTCATACGCTGGTAATGCTGCAGCATCTGCTGCAACAGCTTTAGCTAACTGCGCAGCTGTTTGCATTTCGCCAAACATATCCAGATCGTTATTGCTGGCAGCACCATCCGTTCCCAGAGCAACCTTGATTCCGGCTTGCTGTAGTTTATTCACCGGGCAGAAACCACTGGCGAGTTTCAGGTTTGATTCCGGACAATGTACAACTTTAACGTTGTTTTTGGCGAGGAGCTCAAGGTCTTCATTATTGACCTGAGTGACATGAACTGCCTGAAAGTTCGGGCCCAATAATCCCAGTTGTTCAAGGCGCGCAATAGGCCTCATTCCGTTTGTTTCAGCTTCAGCAACTTCGAATGCGGTTTCGTGAACGTGCATCTGGATCGGTATCTGAAGCTCTTCGCGGAGTGAGGCGATCTTTTTTAGAGGCTCATCGGAAACAGTGTAGGGAGCATGGGGGCCGAAGGCGACGGATATGAGTGTATTGTGACGTTGAGATGCATGGACATCGATCGCTTTATGAATACCTTCTTCAGCATCCTTCGCCCAAGGGGTAGGGAAGTCCAGAATTGGACAGCAAATCTGAGCGCGCATCCCCAGTTCGGTAGCTGTTTCAGCAGCAACGTCAGGGTAGAAGTACATATCGCTGAAACAGGTGGTGCCTGATTTCAGCATCTCGGCAATAGCTAAACGAGTGCCATCGCGTACAAATTCTGGGCTGACAAAAGCCCCTTCTGCAGGCCAGATGTATTCCTGCAGCCAGGTCATCAGAGCAAGATCATCCGCAAGGCCCCGAAAAAGACTCATGGCAGCGTGGCCGTGAGCGTTAATAAGGCCTGGCATCAGCAGTTGGTCGGTCAGTTCAAGCTCGTGTTTTGATGCGTAGGCCTGTCTCGCTTGTTCCGTTGGAAGGATGTCGAGAATTTTTCCCTGATTGATGGCAAGACTGTGATGCTCCAGCACAGTCTGAGCGGCATCAACCGGTACGATCCAGCGTGCGTGTAAAAGTGTATCGACTTGGCTCGTCATAAAGAGAAAATCCTGATAGATAACAAAAACTTCCACACAGTATATGCACTTTTTAATGCGCTGGCACTGTCGATTTTTCTGCTCCCCGTTATAATGTCGGCCTCGATTTTATCCCGTTGACCTGGTGTACAGACTACTAACCGACACAGGCAACTTTTATTACCGGAGTACTAGATGAGCATCAGCGAAGAAAATGGTGTAGAGGCGATTATCTGGCAGGATGACCACCTGAAATTGCTTGATCAGCGAATTCTGCCCGAAAAAGAAGAGTACCTCTCATATCATGATTCTGGTGCGGTTGCTTCAGCTATCACTGATATGGTGGTTCGTGGTGCTCCGGCGATAGGCATTACAGCGGCTTATGGGGTTGTTCTGGCTGCGCGGGCCTGCTTTGCTGCAAAGCCGAGTGACTGGAAATCCCACTTGGCGGACTCTATACAGGTGCTGGCAGATTCCCGGCCGACTGCGGTGAATCTTTTTTGGGCTCTGGACAAGATGAAGGGAGTGATTGAAAAACTGCCTATGGGTTCAAATCCTGAAGCACTGCTATTGAAGATTGCCATTGAAATTCACCAGTCCGATATAGCGGCTAACCGCACTATGGGTGAGTTTGGTGCCGAATTGATTGCTGAAACTCAGGACGCGGGGCGTTCGGTTATGACGCACTGTAATACCGGTGCTTTGGCGACAGGGGGGGTGGGTACTGCACTGGGTGTTATTCGTACCGCTTTTGAAAAGGGCCTGATCGATCATGTTCATGCGGATGAAACCCGCCCTTGGTTCCAGGGGGCTCGACTGACAGCCTGGGAGCTGATGAGAGAAGGTATTCCTGTTTCTCTTAATGTTGAAGGTGCGGCGGCTCATATTATGAAAACGCAGGATATTTCATGGGTGATTGTGGGTGCTGATCGGATTACGGCTAATGGTGACGTTGCTAATAAGATAGGGACGTATAATCTTGCGGTTCTGGCGCTGCATCACGGTGTCCGTTTTATGGTGGTTGCCCCTTCGAGTACTGTCGATATGAGCCTTGAACATGGTGATGATATCCCGATTGAAGAGCGCGGGCCTGATGAGGTTGTGGCGGTCAAAGGTCAGCAAGTAGCTCCTGAAGGCGTAGAGGTTTTTAATCCGGTATTTGATGTAACACCGGCAGATCTGATCGATGTGATTGTGACGGAAAAAGGGGTTGTGGAGCGTCCGACACTGGAGAAGATGAAAGTGTTAATGAGCAATGACCGTCTCCACTAACGTTTTGACTGAAATCTGAAATAAAAAAACCTGATCGTCAGATCAGGTTTTTTATTTTCGAGGTTTGCTGTGCCTAACTAGGCCGCATTAGATGGTTTCAATCGCGACAGGACAGCATTGGCCAGCTCGTTGGCATCAAACTTCGCAATGAAGTCGTCAGCACCGACTTTTTCAACCATGGCTTTATTGAATACGCCACTTAAAGAGGTGTGCAGAAGGGTGTAAAGATCCTTCATGTCCGGATTTTCTTTAACTCTGCGGGTGAGGGTGTAGCCGTCCATCTCCGGCATCTCAATATCAGAGATCATCATCAGGTATTCATCGTTAGGATGCTTGCCCGCCATCGTGATCTCTTCCAGATGCTGATAGGCTTCAAGTCCATTTTTCAGCAGTGTGCAGCTAAAGCCTACGGCTTCAAGGCAGCGTTTAATCTGGTTGCGGGCTACAACGGAATCATCAACGACCAGTACATTTTTATTTGGTGCTGCACCTTCACCGCTCTGTTCTTCATAAGCTGAATCTAGAGCTTCCGTGATAGGAGCTTCAACATTCTCATTGAATGGCATGATTTCAGCGATAATTTTCTCAACATCAATAATCTCAATGATCTCATCGCCATATTTTGAGATTGCTGTCAGGTAATGCTCTTTACCCACTCCCCGTGGTGGTGGGTGAATGTCGCTCCATTCTATGTTGATGATGTGTTCCACTTTATCAACCAAAAAGCCCTGCATTTTGCGGTTGTACTCCGCAAGAATAACGCTTTTTCCCCGAACTCTTTCCGAGTTGCCATGGCCAATCGCCAGCTTCAGATCGATGATAGGAAGCGGTCCGTCCATTGTATTGGCAATACCAAGAGCAATGGGATGGCGATGGGGCATCTCATTGAGGGCCGGACAGGTGATGATTTTCTTCACCTTAAAAACATTGATGCCGTATAACTGTTTATCCTCCAGCCTGAACAACAGTAACTCAAGCCGGTTTTCACCGGCCAGCTGCGTTCGCTGGTTAATACTGTTAAGAAGTTTACTCATTACACTAAAACCCCTATGTCTCTGCAGAGTTGGTTAGTCCCTGTTGCAGAGCGGTAGCCCATCGGCTTGCTTCCAGATAAGCCGAGTGTGCGAGATCCTTATCGAACTGGCTGTCCTCAATTTTTTGCCAGTCCACATGCTCATAATAGATGGCACATTGCAAAGCTGTTCCGGTTCTTCCTTCAAAATGTAGCACAGCATCTTTGATAGCGGCGCTCAATGGAAGCTCCGACAGAATCATATCCATCGGTATGTCGAGCAGAACATCCAGTAATGAAATTAACCCAGCATTAAAGAAAATGGACTCATTGGGCCAGCCGTTGGACTTGGCCAGCAATTCGCACATTCTGGCTCTGGTGAGTGCCAGATAGAACAGGTCCGGTGATCGTGTTGTTGTTTCAGACAACGCAATAACCAAGCTGATGCTTCTGAGAGAATTGAGTCCCAGATAGATCAGTGCCTCTTTGATGCTATTGATTTTGCGATTAAAGTTATAATACGCAGAATTAATGAATCTTAACAGTTTATAGTAAAGCTGTAAGTCCTGAACAATAAGATTTTCAAGATCTTCTAATGAAACATTGACATCTCCCAGCATGTTAAGGATCTCAAGGGCGATCAGTTTGTTGCTGGGGAATTGTTTTATATCTGTGGTTTCCGGGCGGGGAAGATAGCGCCCCTGGATGGTCTCAATCCCTTGATTACGTAATTCGGTATATAGCGTTTCATCATCTACTTCGGAAGCGATGCAGCGCCAGTTGCTGTTTACCTGTCGGTTGAGGTGCTTTTTGGTGTAATACTCGCTTGGCGCACGAATAAAGCTGATATGACACAGTAGCTCGTCTGACAGGTCCGGGAGATCACCATGGCTGATCGACAAGCCAAAGTGAGCACCACGTTTTCTTAGCCCTTTAATCAGCAAAGGGTCCACGCGGATAGCCTGACGGGATTCCAGCATTAGCCAGAATTGATCCATTGGAAAGCGTAACTCGTTGTAGATCAGTTTGACGGTTTCAGCATCCGCCAGAAGTAGAGCGGGTCGCTGATTCAGCAAATCATGAATTCTTGGGTCTGTCAGGGTTGCTGAGATAATCTCAGGAAGGGCAGGTTGGTATTGTCCTTTATCTCCGGCCATCAGTTCGTAGGCGATAACATTAAATTCTGCATCGCACACAGGAATACGCGCGAAGGGGGTTTCTGATCTGTTTTCCACTCTGGTATCTGCCGTTAAGTCCACTTTGCAGTCATCTTACCCTGATTGTTTGCTATTACTATGGTGTCCTTGTAAACAATATGATCTGCACGAAAAAAATTAATAAAATAGTGTTGACGGAGAAGAATTATAGTCTATAATTTGCGCCATCTCCTAGAGAGATCCCTGATAGCTCAGTTGGTAGAGCAGTAGACTGTTAATCTATTGGTCGCAGGTTCGAGTCCTGCTCGGGGAGCCAAATTCGAAAAACCCGCTTTCTTATGGAAGCGGGTTTTTTTATGTTTGCGATTTGAACGGCAGTGGAATGGGTTCTGGTTCAAAAACAAAAAAGCCCCTCCGGTAAGATACCGGAGGGGCTTATCAGGCAAGCGTTCTGTTGCTTACAGTTCGATTGGCTGGAAGTCTACCAGAGGGCTGACATCTGCCTCGTAGTCAACGCCATCAAGACCAAAGCCAAACAGCTTCAGGAACTCGTCCTTGTAAAGCTGGTAGTCGGTCACATCAAACAGGTTTTCAGTGGTTACCTGAGGCCATAGTTTGCGGCATTCTTCCTGAACTTCTTCTTTCAGTTCCCAGTCATCCAGACGCAGACGATTGCTGTCGTCAGTCGCTGGTGCGCTGTTAGCGTCTTTGAACAGCTGGGTGCTGAACATACGATGGATCTGTTGCATGCAGCCTTCGTGCAGGCCTTGCTCGCGCATGATGCGGAATACCATCGCCAGATAAAGCGGCATTACAGGGATTGCAGAAGACGCCTGAGTTACAACAGATTTGAGAACAGCAACGTTCGCACTGCCGCCTTTCTCGCTCAGTTTGCTGTTCAGCTCGCTTGCTGCACGATCCAGATCTTCTTTGGCTTTACCCAGAGCGCCGTGCCAGTAGATCGGCCAGGTGATGTCGGTACCGATGTAGGAGTAAGCAACGGTTTTGCAACCTTCTGCCAGAACACCTGCATCGTTAAGCGCGTTGATCCACAGTTCCCAGTCTTCGCCACCCATTACAGTTACAGTATCAGCCACTTCCTGTTCGGTTGCCGGCTCGATCTCTGCTTCGGTAATCACATCTTTGTTGGTGTCGATTGCTGTAGAACGGTAAGGTTCGCCGATTGGCTTCAGGCTGGAGCGAATCACTTCACCCGTATCCGGCAGTTTACGAACCGGAGATGCCAGAGAGTAAACAACCATATCGATATCGCCCAGATCCTGTTTGATCAGTTCGATAACCTTGGCGCGAGCTTCATGAGAGAAGGCATCGCCATTGATGCTTTTGGCATACAAACCGGCTTCATTGGCCGCCTTGTCAAACGCTGCGGCGTTATACCAGCCTGCAGTACCTGTTTTCTTCTCTGTAGCCGGCTTTTCAAAGAAAACACCGATGGTCGATGCATTAGAACCGAAAGCTGCTGCAATACGGGAAGACAGGCCGTAACCGCTTGAAGAACCGATTACCAGAACGCGCTTAGGTCCGTTTTTGATCGGGCCTTGTGCTTTTGTGAACTCAATCTGTTCACGCACATTGGCTTCACATCCTGTTGGGTGAGTTGTTGTACAAATAAAACCGCGAATTTTTGGCTTAATAATCATAATTCGTCTGCGTTGTTAATCTCTTCGGGTGGAGCAGGCGGCGGTATTAAAACCGAAGCCCAGTTGTGGCAATGATACCTTACTCTCATTCGAAGGTCTTGTGCATCGAATAGGAATTAACTATTTGATTAGGCTGCTTTTGCAACGTTTCTTTTCTTTTGTAGGATTTGTGTACAGGAACGGCAGAAGTCCAGATAACGTCCTTCAAGTGGCAGGTAATATTCGGAGCGGGGAAGCCGTCTGAAGCAGCTGCCACAGGTGAAACCTGAAAAGTAGCCGCCATAGTATGACTGTTGTTTCATCGCTTGCCTCCTGAGGTATATCTTAAAAGCACTCCCACTGGGTAACGGTAGCGCGACTGCTGATAATTTGCCGGTGCGTTTAAAACGCATCTGGGCTTAATTTTCGTTCCCAATTTGGGGTGATAGTCATGCTTGCGATGCTGTGTCAGTATCACGTCGTTTTATGACTTTTCTGTGAAGAGCGTTTTACTTTTGGTCTATTTCATTTGATGTATAGGCGGGGCATGATGCAGAAGTTTTTTCAAACAGGTGTATGGACGCTATGCTATTTGGCTTTTTAATTTTGTTGTTGTGCCAGTTTTTTGGTGAACTTATCGTCCGCTATCTGGATTGGCCTTTTCCCGGACCTGTAGTGGGTATGGTGCTGTTGTTGGTGGGTTTGATCATTAACGGTGGCGTCCCTACCGGCGTGCGTCAGGCCAGTGAAGGTCTGCTGACTTATCTGGCATTGCTGTTTGTCCCGGCGGGTGTCGGATTGATGGTTCACTATAAACTGATTGCCGCTGATGGGCTGGTGATTGCAACGGCATTAGTGCTGAGTACGGCCGTCACGTTGTTAGTAACCGGGGTTTTGTTAAACAAACTGGCAGCGAAGCATATAGATAAGGAGCCGGAGAGTGGAAACCAAAATGGATGATCTGAGTACGCTCTGGGTTTATCTGTCGGCTAGCCCGATTATGAGCATTATGGTAACGCTGGCAGCCTTTCTGGTTGCGACACGTATCAACCGACTGGCCGGTGGCAGTGCTTTCCTGCACCCTGTGATTGTGGCAATTGCGCTTATTGTGGCTTTTCTGACACTGATCGATATGAACTACCAGCAGTATTTTGAGGGCGCGCAGTTTATCCATTTTCTACTTGGGCCGGCTACTGTTGCTTTGGCTGTACCGCTTTACGATCATCTGGAGCGTGTGAAACAGATGTTCTGGCCTCTGATCATCGCCTGTGTTTCCGGGATTATCACGGCAGCGGTTTCGACTATTGCTATTGTGGTTGGTATGGGGGGCAGTCGGGAGACAGTGCTCTCTTTGACCCCTAAATCTGTAACGTCACCCATTGCGATGGGGATTGCAGAAAAAATAGGCGGTTACCCATCCCTGACCGCAGGACTGGTACTGGTGACCGGTGCAATCGGCTGTGTTTTAGGCCCTTTGATGTTTAAAGCGCTGAAAATTAATGATCATAGTGTTCAGGGCTTTACCATGGGGCTTGCGGCTCATGGTTTTGGAACAGCCCAGAGCTTTACCGTCAGTTCTGTTGCCGGTGCGTTTGCCGGTCTTGCCATGGGGCTGACCGGCATGCTGAGTGCCTTTATCCTGCCTCTGGTGGTACGTTTTCTTGGGGTTTGAGTTCCTCAGCTGAAACACCGCCATCTGTCCGGCTCTCTGTATCGAGAGCCATCTCTTTTTCTCTCTTTTCCGGCAGCTGGCTGAGCGCTAATCCTGCAATCACCAGAAAGCTTGCAATGATCTGTCCCTGAGTAAAGCGCTCATCCAGAATCAGAAATGCCATGATAACGGTAAATACGGGAATCAGGTTGGTATAAGCGCTGGCATGAGTCGCCTGAATCTGCTGAACCGACCAGTTATACAGGCCGTAAGCGCCCAGTGTGATGAGTGCGCCAAGGTACAGAATCGAGAGTATGCCTTCCTGATGGAATACAAAATATCCTTCTGCGGAGAGTGCCAGAGGCAGAAAAAATATTGTGCCAAAGAACGACTGAAACGCGGTGATAAACCAGGCGCTGTAATGGTCGGAGAGCTTCTTCAGAATCAGGGTGTACACTGCCGCACAGACCATGGCCATCAGTTCCATGATATTGCCAAAGATCGGATTCGGAGCGCTCTCATCGGCCTGACTGCTTGTACTGAGAAGAACGGCACCGGCAATCGCCAGTCCAAAGCCCAGAATCGTCCACAGATTGACCCTTTCCTTCAGCCAGAATGCAGCGCCTATCGCCACCAGCATGGGTAGCAAAGCGGTGATCATACCGGCTTGTGATGCGCTGGTATTTTCCAGCGCCAGGCTTTCAAAGATGAAATAGAGACCTGGTTCAGCAAAGGCCAGAGCCAACAGCCAGAGTTTATCCCGATGAGGAATGTGCTTCGGTTTAAGCATTTTCCAGAACGGTAGAAAGCAGATGGCAGCAACCAGCATACGGCCAAAGATAACCCACTCAGGTGGGTACCACTGAAAGGCGTATTTAAGGGCGATAAAAGAGCTGGCCCAAAGCAACATAGCCAGTAAGAGGGCCATACTGGCCATGTATCGTGGTGCCATGGTTCTTCCTGTTGAAATCAGATAATCAGGCAATATAAGTAAGCGGCAAGATTAGGCCTGGTTGATATTTCTGTCCAGAGAGAAAATGATCAGATGATTGATGATGTCCGATAACTTCAACTAAAACGACAAAAGCCCCTGCTAGGTGCAGAGGCTTTTGATTTTTCGGCTCAGATATCCGTACCTGATGATGAAGAATTAATCTTCGATCTTGCCGGTCTCGAGGCGTTTCTTATGAATGCCCTGCAGTTTGTAGAGATCCTGCTGCAGTTCAAAGAAACCGTGCCAGTGAGCGTAATCCGGAGCACCCATCATAGCGCCGTGGCGGGCACGACGGCCTTCATGGTGCCAAAGATGGTAGAAGGTGATCTGGAATTCATCTGTCCACGGGTTATCTTTCAGCAGACCTTTCTCTTTCAGCTCATCCAGCATCTTCTTAGCTGGTGCGTAGTACTCAACATTGTAGAGTTTTACGGCTTTATCACCCTGCTTAAAGAAGCCTTCGGTATGACGGGGGCTGTGGCACGAGCTACATACCTGTTCCATCTTCTTGCGACCCTCTACGCCGTTACCCAACAGAGGGCTTAAAACGTCGTCAGAATTACGCACCTTAGACTCTTTCGCCCATAGGTTCCAATACAGGCGTTCAGTGATGTTATGGGTTGTGCTGAGTTCGCCAATACCGCTCATGTGGCAGGTTGCGCAGGTTGGAGCACGGTAATCACCCGGTTCCCAGCCATCGGGTGGAGAGTCCCATTTCCAGTTGTTACCGTCCGCATTAAAGATGTGGCCATGCTTACTGTTGTTGAAGACTTCGATATCCGGATGATCCGGGCCAAGGTGACATGATGCACAGGCCGCCGGTTTACGGGCTTCAGCAATGGAGAACTTGTGGCGAGTGTGGCAGGCAGAGCAATTACCTGTCGCCCCATCAGGATAGATGTTGCCCATACCCGCGTTAGGCCAGGTCGTTGGATCCGGTCGGCCTTCTTTATCCAGCTTGATTTCAGTGCCGTGACACTGAATGCAACCTGTCTCGTTTGGGGCGTTGCCTAACTCTTTGTTATCACGACCCTCATGTACGCGAACCAGAGCATGCAAGCTGTCTTTTGGGATGATCTGGTGATGGGAGCGGAAGTGGCCGCTCTGATTAAACTGTTCCTGCTCTTTCGGGTGACAGCGGCCACAGGTTGCAGAGGAGACCAGGGGAGATATATAGACGTTTTTCAGATCGCCTTTGTTATGCAGCTGTGCATCGGGTTGACCTTTTTTAGCCGCATGGCAATCATTACACCCTACGCTGACATGACTATGGCGGCTATCTTTCCAATCCGCAACGATGCCAGGCTGTTCTTTCTGGTGGCAGCTGATACAGGTTTTGTCGGTTTCACTTAAACCTCGTTTAAAGTTCAGTGTTTTAACCTGGCTTATATCCGTACTGTTATTCGACGCAGCCGCCATTCCTGCGCTACTGAATACGAGCAGGCATAGAGCCATTAGTATCAGTATTGGGCGGTAGACGTTTCTTATGGTCATGGTAAACCTCATCATCCTATCGGTCTGCTTATTATTGTGTTTAATCACGGGTTAACGGGAGCTGTTATTATCTTTCAATGTCAGCTGACGCTGACATATCAGAACCAAAATGGCGTTTAAGCTGTTGCTCAAGGTTCTTGTGCCCAACGCTATGGCAGTCGATACAGCTTTTTTCAGTGGTGCCCAGGAAGTAGGGTTTATGAGCAACAAACTGCTTATTGCTGCTTTCTGAACCTGCCTGAAGATTGTTGTGACACTTAAGGCAACCTGAGTCATAAACAAACTCATTAGCGCGCTTACGTTTGGCATGCCAGTCAACATCTTCAGCCCCTAAAATAAACTCTTTCCAGACATCCCACGCACCGCTTTTAGCTTTTACATAGAGATAGGAAATGTAGTTATCCTGAGGCAGGTGGCAGTCAGAACAGAGTGCCTGAACCCCTTTTGTTGATGCTCCGCCATGTTTGTCATTAAGGAACGAAGCCTGCATTGGCTTCATGCTGTGGCAGCTTCCACAGAATGCCTGATCAGAGGTGGCATGGAGTGCATAGTCGGTTCCCATCCAGCTAATTACGGATAAAAGTCCCAGCATTGCACCGAATACAATAACAGCGAATAACCCTTTTTTTATTTTTGAATTCCTTTGTACCAATTCTCTACTCTCTGTGTGGGAATTTATTTGCAAGAGTAGCTTAAGCATTTATTAATGCACAATAAAAGTGCGGTTTTTAAGGGTTTTTTTTGTTAAAGGAAAGTAACATCTAATGTAGTTTTAAATAAAATAACAGAGCAATGGCCGGCAGAGTTTCACTACGGGCCATTATTAAAGGATGAAATAAAAGAGAAGGGAGTAGGTTCGGATCTGTATTAGCTGCTGAGCAGAGCGATGCCCTGTTTATAGCCCAGGCCACCGTTGCCATGTACTAATGCATGAGTGTTGTTGTGCTGGAGTTGCTCGCAGATTGCGATCAGCCCATTCAGTGCAGGATTATTCCATGGCGCGCGGCTGAGATTCATGCCGCCTGTACAGGTCAGAGCTTTCTGTTGAAGCCAGTCAAGGATCTCTTTTTCGGATTGAAGAGCACCAGCCTTGATCAATAGAGCTAAAGGGACAACAGGATAACAGGTATAGGCTTCCAGTAAGGTTTTGGGGTTATTAAGAATCTCTTTAACATCAAGCCCGGATTGTACTTCTGCATAGTGAATGGCTTTTTCCAGGGCATGGTAGCGGGAAAGTTCCCGCGCAAATTCCGGACCATCGTTTTCTGCAATTCCGACACCAACGCCATTAATGGTCACAGGGTTTATTAACGGGGAGAGTTCATTATCACGATCCGTGACCACTATAAGCCCTTCAAAATCGAGGACAGGGTTTGCACAATCAACACCTCTGAAAAGTTCTGTTAACGGCTCATACCAAGTGTCCGTCGGTAGCTTCAGTTTAAGCGCTATGGCTGTTCGCTTAAGGTTTTCAAATACGGCGTCTCTCAGGCTAATGAACGACTCTGTTGTTAAGCCTTCGTGCTGACAAAAGTGGCGGGCAAGTTGCGTATAAGCTTCCGGAATACTGCACTCGGAATAGATGGACATTTTCTCGTGACGTTCAGCCTGCGTGTATTCACTACGGATGAAATCCCGGCCGGAGATGATGACGAGATCCGTCTCTCCATTCTGAATCAGTCGGTTGGCAACAGACAAAGCTTCCAGAGGGGCGCAGCCACTTCGAAAGTGCCCTTGTTGAACAGGGCTTTGCCAGGGAATACTCAGGTTGTCAATGGTAAGGGTTACACATCGTTGCCCCTGATCATTAGCCTTTTCAATCAGATCATGAACAGGCTGAAGGTCGCCCTGCTGATCCAGTGATCGCTCAGCTGCGATAATAACGCTGTCGGCCATAGTGACTCCGTTTGTTATTGTTATATGAAAATTTGTTACAGTTTATGCTGTTAAAAGAAAAAACATAAGCGTTTCATTCTGGAGTATTGCGCTTTCAGGCGCTGATAGTCTCAGGAACATTGTCGTCGTATGTCGCTTTGTGATGCTCGGGCCATAGTCGTTTGGTGACAGGGCTTGTTTCTGCCAAGGCGTGGCAGGTGTTGAGGATTGCCGGTGGTTGATCGCTTTGCTCTTCCTTTTTTTTCAGTTCTTCATACAGAGCCTGAAAGGCGGTAGTTGCCATGGGGCCGAGTAGCTCAGTATGGTGTGTGCAGCCCTCGGTATTACCCAGTAATTCTTTGACCTTTTTGGTCCAGCCCGGTCCAATCTGAAGACCTTTTAGGCGCTTATAAGCCGGGGTAACACTGGGACATATAGCAAACGGAGCGTGATCGGTACTGGCTTCGGCATCCTGGATTTTGAGTTGGGTATCAAGCGTAAGGCGTAACCACATTTCATGCAGAGGCTCACCTGCCGGTATAACGCCACCGCGATCTTCATTAGGAATAGGGTTGGTTTTTATATCCGTCATGTGCCCTTCGATATCCCAGAAACCATCATCTCGCTTGAAAGCATGGCAGGTTACGGTTCGGGCATGAATCAATTGGCGGGGAGCCGCTGGAGACAGAGACATAATGGGAGACCTAGAATCAAATTTGCTGAAATGACACGCTGATAACTCAGTTCAGCAGCATCCGGAAAGTGTCTAAGTATATCAAAAACAGTGTGTTAGTTCTGAAGGTTCTACTGACTGAAAGGTCAGTTTTATTGTTTCATTAATAGGGAATACCCAGAGTGAGGTGTAAGGCTGCCATGACGGCGATTCTTCACCGTCATGGGTATGGCATTGTTTGTTAAGCGAGAGTTTGCTGAAGCATCTCTGCTTCGGTCAGGAATTTTTCTCTGGGCTTATTCCCTTCAGCCCTGTCTTGCTCAGCCTGATCGATTTTTTTCCAATCCTGATAACTGACAACATTTAGCTTTTTCTCAGAAATCAGTCGATCCATGGCTGCTTGTCCGCCTTTACCCGTGGTGAATGAACCGGCATCAATATCAGCAAGAATACGTTTGCTGATTTCCAGCGCATCGGCTCTGTTTGTAGGAATAACCCCATTGGGCCCTCTTCGACACCAACCGGTGGCATATACTCCCGGTTCAATCAGGCCGTCCTGATGCTGAATGCGTCCTTGTAGGGCATCGAAAGGAATAGCGTCAATCTCACGACTACGGTAACCGATAGCGGTAACCAAAGTATTTATCGGCAGAGAAATCTTGCTGTCGGATTGATTAGAATCCTTTTGAAGTTTAAGGGATGTTATTCGGCCTTCTTCTGAGCAAATTTCGACTGGAGAGTGATTAAAGAGCAGATGGATTCGGGTTTTATCTTTGGATCGTTCTGTCTTGTCGCCGTTCTCGGAATATTCGCGGAATAAGTCAAGATTCATCTGCTTTGCGCGGGCTTCCCTGGGGTCGAGATCCGGGGAAGGGAATTCAGGAATCAGAGTGTCACTGATAATGGGCACGGCAGTGCTTAGTGTTTTCAATTCACCGAGTTCCGGTGGTGTGAACTTAGATTGTTCCGGTGTGCCACGGCCAATCAGATAAATATCGGTAATCCCGCTATTGTCGAGCTGATACATCGCGGGAGCACAGATATCGGTCTCTGCTCTTTCATTTGGGCTTTTAGCCAGCAGGCGGGCGATATCAAGCGCGACATTACCGTGGCCAATAATGGCAACAGAGGGCCCTTTCAATTCCGGTGGATTTTTATGGCTGGTGGGGTGTCCGTTGTACCAGCCAACAAAATGACTGGAACCATAGACACCCTTAGTATCTTCTCCGGGAATCCCCAGTTTTCGGTCGTCAGAGGCTCCTGTGGCGATCACATCCAGATCGTAGCAGGATTTCAGCTCATCATAACGGATATCAGTGCCGAGGTTCAGATTAGCCAGAACCCGGATATTGTCCTTCTCAAGTGTACGTTCAAATTGGCGAATAACATTTTTGGTGCCTTGATGGTCAGGAGCAACTCCGGCACGAACCAAGCCAAAAAGGGAGGGCAAACGCTCAATAATATCGATCCGACAGTCTTCTATTTTTCGGCTTAACAGCTCGGCAATAAAGCATCCGGCCGGGCCACTGCCGACGATAGCGATCTGTAGGGGCATATGAAATCCTTGAACAGTTATAGGTGAAAGATTACAGGCTGAGCCCACCAAAACGTTTATAGAACGAAGGCGAGGCATCAGGTAGTGGACCTTCCGCTGTTTCCAGAATCTGACTCAGATGGCGATCTGTTTTATCGGTTACCAGACGGTACAGGTTCCGGCAAAGCAGTCTCGCTGCGGTTCCTTCCCAGTCGCTGGGAAGAAGTTCTTCCGGTAACTGAGGGTCACGAAGGAGGACGCGTCGATATTCATGAATCAAAAGAGTACGCACCAGAAAGCAATCTTCGGGGTCGAGGTGGTCTTCCCCTTTTAGTTCATTCCAGATCGGGCGGAATTTATTCAGAAAGAGCCGGTAACTTTCGGAAAGCTCATCAAGATTCCAGCATTCCCGAACCATAAGACGAAGAGGGCGACCATTGATCACATCCTGTTTATGGGTCTGAAAAATAATGGAATCATCCAACGCGTTGAGATCTTTTAATGTGGATTGGAGTTCCGACATGTCCGCCATAGGGTGGGCGACTACACCTGGGGCGATTGGGCCAAATCCCAGCCATCCCAGCTCTTCTTTTACTGTTTTTCGCAGCTCCTGGTCCAGCTGATTTGTGATAACAAGGCACCATTGACCATCCCAGTCCGGCAGCACAGGGGCATAAACCCTTTTAAATGCTTTCTCAAACCGGCGGCGACCTGATGCGGTCAGACTGTAGTAGCTCCGGCGACCAACTTGCTCAGCAGTCAACCACTCTTCTTTAGCCAGACGGAAAACGGATGTTCTTACGAGTCGCTGGTTAAGTCCCAGAGGTTCAAGACTGTTAATCAGGCTGCCTAACCAAACAGTTCCTCCTCTTGGAGCGATAGAATCACCGTAAACGGTAATGATCAGTGAACCGGCCCGGATAGGACGTTGCTGACAAAAATCTTCGACAAGCTGACTAACTGCGCGGTTTTTTGGCATGGGATTCTGTTTTTGTAACACTTTTGAATGGAATGGAGCGCTGATTGTACGGAGGCAAATGCAGCCAGGCAAGGCATCAGTATTGATCTTGGACGGAACAAGAAAAGATGGCTTATTGCCGGCAGAGGTCTGTTTCAATTTGTAATGAAGATGTAACAGCTTTGACTTGGATTCGGCTGTTAATGAGTTTTAACTGAAACTATTTGGCGTGCTGGTTTAAGTGCTGCTGATATAAGTCTTAGTGCACTCAGGAAGCGAGAAATTCTCTGATGATTACGGGTTATCAGAGTGTCATATTCGATGTTCTCTTTAGGCGCACCAGAATAAAAACAATCCTAAGTTCTGCCCGAACTAAATAAATAATAAAGACAAGAACCGGAGAAAGGAGTCTTCACCGATGACACAAATCAGCCTGGAAAAGCCATCAATGATGAACGGAGCGATCCGGGTCATTATAGCGGAACACGGAGGGATCTGGAGGGTCCTCGATATCATAGAGCAGCTGCAGCGTCAGATGAACATGGAGGATCAGGCACCAGACGCTGAACTGATACATACGATACTGGATTATCTGCAAAGCTTTTCTCACCGTATCCATCTCGATGGAAAAGATATTCTTCTGCACCAGCTGCTTCGGGAGCGTGTGCCGGAGGCGGAAGCTTTGCTGAGTCGTCAGACAGAAGACCATGTGATCGGAGCCGTTAGAATTACAGAGCTGAGAGGGCTTTTGGATCGCTGTGCAGCGCACTATCCGGAGGGACGGGACCTGTTCAGTAAGCAATTGAGTCGGTTTATCTTTGCGTTGAGAAAGCATATCAAGCGTGAAGAAGGTATCGTAGTGCCCTTGGCTCGTGAACATTTATTGGATACCGACTGGTTGGCTCTGATCAGC
>NZ_CEYNZH010000053.1:0-25220 GCF_982874595.1 Oceanospirillum sp.
CACATTTCTCCAGTTTAGGATAGAAAATGTGTCAACCTTATTCAGGACGGGACAGGCGCATAAAAAAAGCCCTGACAGGCATCAGGGCTTTTAAAGTGAGCAAACGTCGTGGTGATTAACGCTGGTCGAAATCCAGTACCACTTCGTCAGAGATCGGGTGCGCCTGACAGCTCAGAACGTAACCGGCATCGATCTCATGCTGTTCCAGGCCGTGAGAGATATCCATCTCCACTTCACCCTTGGTCAGCTTACATTTACAGGTGGAGCAAACACCGCCTTTACAGGAGTAAGGCAGGTCCATACCGACTTCCATACCCGCATCCAGAATGTTCTGGCCAACGGTTGCCAGATCAAACATCACAGAACGGCCATCAGCAATAACTGTCACCTTGGAAGTTTTGTTTTCGCCATACTGTTCAACACGGGCGTGTGCTTTTGCCAGAGTCGCTTCTGCGTCAGCTGAGGAGCTGGCGAACAGTTCGTAGTGAATCTGGTCGTCGCTCAGACCTTCCATACGGAAGCCACGGGAAACTTCAGTCATCATGGCTTCAGGGCCACAGATGAAGGCTTCGTCGGTGCTCTTAATATCGATCAGACCGGCTTTCTGCAGGGCATAGCCTTTCTTGTTGTCGATACGACCGTTCAGCAGGTCGGCACCCTGATCTTCATAATCCATGACGTTGATCCACTGGAAGCGGCTCATGTAACGGTTTTTGATGAAGTTCAGCTCATCTTTGAACATCACGGTGTTGCTGCGCTGGTTACCATAGATCAGGGTAACTCTGCTGTTCGGCTCGATATCCAGCACGGATTTCATGATGGAGATCATCGGTGTAATACCGGAACCTGCCGCGATGCACATGTAGTTCTTGGCGTTGTCAGCCTTCAGCTCGGAGTAGAAGCTACCCTGAGGTGGCATGACTTCAACGTCCATGCCAGGCTTGAACTCGTCGTTGGCATAGTTCGAGAAACGACCGCCATCAACACGCTTGATACCCACACGCATGTGGCCATCTGTTACGCCGGAGCAGATGGAGTAAGAACGACGAACGTCTTCACCATTGATCATGGCGCGCAGAGTCAGGAACTGACCCTGAATGAAATTAAACTTCTCTTTCAGTTCCGCAGGAACATCGAAGGTTACACAGATCGCGGTGTCCGTTTCCGGCTGCACATCCGCGATTTTCAGTGTGTAAAACTGGGTGTCAGACATGATGTCACCTATATCCTGTTGGCAGACCCGATGAGAGTCTCGCCGGAACCGGCACCGGTAATGCAACATCCGGAGCGGGTTCTCTGATTATTTTTGTAGGTCCAATTTGCTGTGCTGCTTTTGACGGTCAGATCTTTTGAAGCCGATTTTTGTCTTCAAATTTTCTTAAAGTAATCAAAAGGCTCGTTGCAGTCGTTGCACTGGAACAGGGCTTTACAGGCGGTAGAGCCAAACTCGCTGATCCGGCGGGTGTTACGTGAACTGCAGTGCGGACAAAGCGCATGGGCATTCGGTGTTAAACCGTCTTCGTCCAGCTCAGCATCTTCCGGCGGCGCGATACCGTAGTCGCGCAATTTACGGCGACCTTCCTGAGTCATCCATTCAGAGCTCCAGGCGGGTGCCAGTTTGGTTTTGATCTGAACATCAGCAAAACCGGCATCGTTCAGTGCCTGGGTGATATCCTCGGCCATGGCGTTCATCGCCGGGCAGCCGGAGTAGGTTGGCGTGATGGTCACGACAATCTGTTCTCCGTTGCGCTCGATCTCACGCAGCACGCCCAGATCCCAGAGGCTCAGGGCCGGTACTTCCGGGTCCTTTACGGCATCCAGCAGATCCCAAAGGTTTTTCACCGCTTCATCATTGCGCAGTTGCAGGCGTTCGTATTGCTCAACCGGCATTAATGGGATTTCTGTCATGGTTCGATTACCTCAAACGGGCTGATGAAGCGACCTGTTGGCCGTTCATCAGCGACTCAGTTATCAGCTTCCGTTCTAACACGCTAATGTCACAGGTTGGTGGTGCTTACCACTTACAACCCGGGAACGAGCGGTGAACGATCTGCATCTCGGTCAGCATGTGACCCAGATTTTCGGTGTGATAACCGATACGTCCGCCACGAACCGCCCACTCTTCGGTAGGAAGGGTCAGGGTCGCTTCCGTCAGAATCTCGGTAACCTTAGCCAGCCACGCATCACGCAGCTTGGATACGTCAACGCCGATACCTTCGTCAGCCAGCAGCTGCTCAGTTTCGTCCATATCGAACAGCTCATGGGTGTAGCCCCACAGAGCATCAACCGCTTTCTGAGTGCGCTTGTGGCTCTCTTCGGTGCCGTCACCCAGACGCAGAACCCAATCACGGCTGCGACGCAGGTGATATTTGGTCTCTTTGATCGCTTTAGCGGCAATCGCAGACAGGGTTTCGTCTTTGGATTTCAGCAGCTCAGGCAGCAGATAGGTGTAGTACACATCGGCAAACAGCTGACGAACCTGCGAGTAAGCGAAGTCACCTTTCGGCATCTCCATCAGCAGCAGGTTGCGGTATTCACGGTCGTTACGCATGTAGGCGAAATCGTCTTCGTCACGACCATCGTTCGCCAGTTCAGCGGCATAGGTGTAGAACATGCGCGCACGACCGATGTAGTCGAGGGATACGTTACCGTAGGCGATATCTTCTTCCAGGAAAGGACCGTAGCTGATCCACTCTGAAATGCGGTGACCCAGTACCACTGAGTCGTCACCCAGACGGGTGGCGTATTCAAGCGTTGCCGCTTTAATTGCTTCACTCATTATTCTTTCTCCGAACCTTTTTCCACGTTTCTTTCACGCATTGACGCTTAAAAGCGTGATTACATGTTGTTAACAGGGTCAGGCAGAACGTAATAAGTGGCATGACGGTATGGCTTGTCATCGTTAGGATCGTAGAAGCTATCCGCATCGTCTTCCTGAGAAGCACAGATGTCAGAAGACTTAACAACCCAGATGCTGACGCCTTCGCTACGACGGGTGTAGCAATCGCGTGCATATTCCAGAGCTTGCTCATGATCTTCAGCGTGCAGGCTACCAACATGTTTGTGGTCAAGACCACGTTTGGAGCGGATGAATACTTCGAATAATTCAAGTTTTTCAGTAATAACAGACATGTTCGTTCTCCCCTTTACGCTGCGTGCTGAGCTTTTTTAGCTCTTTTCTTTTCGTTATATGCAGTGATGGCATCACGTACCCACTCACCTTCGTCGTGAGCGGCAATATGGTGTTCAACGCGCTGACGGTTACAGTGACCGTTACCGTTGATCACGCTCCAGAACTCATCCCAGTTCAGATCAGAGCTGTCGTAGTGGCCGCGTTCTTCGTTCCACTTGATCGCTTTGTCCGGGTGCTCAAGACCCAGAACTTCAATCTGCTTAACGGTCTGGTCAACAAACTTCTGGCGCAGGTCGTCGTTGGTTTCACGCTTGATCTTCCACTCCATCGATTTCTGGGAGTGAGCAGACTCAGAGTCGTGAGGACCGAACATCATCAGTGCAGGCCAGTAGAAACGGTTCAGTGCGTCCTGAGCCATTGCTTTCTGTTCCGGAGAACCTTTCGCCAGAGACAGCATGGCTTCGTAGCCCTGACGCTGGTGGAAAGACTCTTCCTTACAGATGCGAATCATGCCGCGGGAATAAGGACCGTAAGAGGTACGTTGCAGTGATACCTGGTTTACGATCGCAGCACCATCAACCAGCCAGCCGATAGCGGCAACGTCTGCCCAGGTCAGTACCGGGTAGTTGAAGATGGAGGAGTATTTTGCTTTACCGCTCTGCAGCTGCTCGATCATCTCAGAACGTGAGATGCCCAGCGTTTCTGCAGCGCTGTACAGGTACAGGCCGTGACCCGCTTCGTCCTGTACTTTAGAAATCAGTACCGCTTTGCGACGCAGTGATGGCGCGCGGGTAATGTAGTTGCCTTCCGGTTGCATACCGATCACTTCAGAGTGCGCGTGCTGCGAAATCTGACGAATCAGGTTTTTACGGTATTGCTCCGGCATCCAGTCTTTTGGCTCGATCTTTTCTTCCGCTTCGATCTTACGCATGAAATTTTGTTCTTCGGGCGTCATATCTATGCTCTCCGATCTTTTTATTATCTGCCAAGCCGTGTAACTGATTTGACTCAGTGGTAGACACTTTTTGTATCAACTTTACGTTTCAACAACTTAGGTCTGTTGTGCAGGCAGGTTGCAGCAAATCAGAACGCATTCAGCTTTATGTTGAATACGTGCCTATTTGAATAATAGGTAATGTGCTCATTGCACATTACCTTTTCGTATTCCAGATTCTGCATTATATGACACGTTTTTTAAAAAGCAAAACATCAAAGTGTATCGCTTTTGTTTTTGTCGGGAGAGCATGGTTTACCCCAGCCATAAGACAGGAAAAATTTTGATAACGATAAAAAAGGGAGCCTTCAGGCTCCCAGTATGTTCAGAAAGATATATTTAAAGCTGCGGCAGGACCGTGAAGTATGGTTTGATGTCCGGAAAGGGCGATATCGTTAGGATCTGCCTCGTCGGCAAAAAACTCGGCGGGATTAATATTGAAGAAGGTGTTTGCTCTGATGTGGTAGCCAATATTAAATGCCGCAGAAAACATGGGAGCCTTATGCCCCCAGAACCAGCCCAGTTCATAGGTACCTGAGTTGCCCCACATAAACCAGCTGCTTTCAACGCCGCGTTATGCTCTATGCGATTCGATACCAATGAATGAGGGACGCGCCTGTAAGAACAATAGACGTTAGCAACTAAGAATTTTTAATATGAGCCATAGAGAAAGAGGTGTAAACGTTTATAACTATTTTGAGCGGATTTTTAGACCGCGTGCCATTTGCTGCATGTTGTTCTTCATTTTGCTACGGCGGCTTTCCAGGCGCTGCTGAATTTCTTCCATAACCGATGTCAGTTCATCGCAGAGATCTGTCGTACGCTTAAGGCGGTTATTCAGGCTGTTGTGTGACATGGTAGATGTCCTTTCTGATCAGGCACGGATTTGTAGGGTTAATCCACTAAAAAACTGCGGGCATTCTAGGGCTGTGTTTTTTCGGGGTCTGTAGACTTTTCCATGAAAAATGTAAGTGAATGAAATGTTGTAAGCCCTGATCGCTTCCACGGGAAAAGAATGAGGCTGAATCCTTCTCTGTGTAACCAGATGTATCGCTGTGTCAGAAATTGTTTCATTTTCCCGATGGCAGGCTGGGCTATATAAGTTATATTCTTAATGCATCTAGTAATAGGGACAGAGCTATGAAGGATCAGAGAAAAGATAAAGAAGAGCGGGATAAAAGACACATAAAGCGCAAGGCAGAGGATGCTCCGAGTGCTGTACCCTGTGGAGTTTGTCTGACACAGGGGGCGCCTTGTCCGGCGATGACGCAACAGCTGTTTTCGGGTAAGGCGGAAGGTTTTGAGTGCCAGTTAATGCAGCATAGCTTTTGAGCTTCTAATTCTGAGTTCAGGTGATGGGCTACGGGAGTTTCCTGCCAGCATGCCTGTAAGTCAGGCAAACCAGCAGGAGATAGGGCTCTGTTCAGGTCAATGCTGACGCTCAGAACACCAGATGGGCAACACCGGCGATCACAGGCAGTGTGATCAGGGTGCGCAGAATAAAGATGACAAACAGCTCAAAGATATTGACCGGAATCTTGCTGCCCAGAATCAAGGCACCCACCTCAGACAGATAGATCAGCTGAGTGATCGACACTGCGGCAATAACAAAGCGGGTCATTTCGCTTTCAATGGAAGCGGCCATGATGGATGGGATAAACATATCGGCAAAACCCACTACTAGGGTTTCTGATGCCTTAACGGCCTCAGGAATCTGCAGCATTTCCAGTAAAGGTACATAAGGCGCACCCAGTATGCTGAAAATCGAAGTGTTTTCGGCGATCACCAGTGCCAGCGTACCGACCGCCATTACAACCGGCAGCACACAGAACACCATCTCCGCAGCGTTCTTGCTGCCATCAAGCAACACCGCTTTAAAGCCACGGCTGCTTTCCGCCCGGGCAATCGCCTGCTGAATACCGATTGAGAACAGTTCCTTCAGGGGCTTTTTCGCCAATTCGCAGGTTTCTGCCTCGGTACCATCGTCATATTGATTGGTCTTCCAGCGCAGGGGCGGCAGGCGGGGGATAATCAGCGCTGCGACAAAACCGGCCAGAGAAACGGCCAGGTAGAAAGGGATAAACAGGTGTTCCAGTTTTACCTGAGCGATCACCACTAAGGCAAAGCTGATGGATACCGCTGAGAAGGTTGTCGCGATAACGGCAGCTTCACGCTTGGTGTACATCTTCTGTTCATACTGCTGACTGGTCAGCATGACACCGACCGTACCATCGCCGAGCCAAGAGGTGGTGCAGTCGATAGCGGAGCGACCTGGCAGGTTAAACAGTGGGCGCATGATTTTGCTCATCAGGGTGCCGGTCAGTTCCAGCAGACCAAAATCCAGAAGTAATGGCAGTAAAAGGCCTGCAAAAAGGAAGACCGCCAGCAGCGTTGGCATCAGCTCTTTCAGCACGAGCGCACCTGTGTTCTCGTGCCAGATGATAGCGGGGCCCACTTCATTGATGGTCATAATGACAAATATTGCACCCAGTACCCGCATGGCCAACCAGGGATAGCTGGTCAGAAAGAGTACCTTCATTAGGCCGTGATTGTGCAAAGGCTTAAAGAATGTGGTCACCACAGAAAGAGCGGCTGCGATACAGATCAGACCTGTAACAACCAGAGAAGCGTTATCGCCCAACAGACTTTTGAACATGCCTGCCAGAACCGCAACAGGAATCGTCACGCCTCCATCGTAGGCGACCGGTGTCATAAAGAGCAGCAAGCCCAGAAGAGATGGCAGAATGAACTTCCACATGCCGTGGTTTGTTTTGGTCGCGTCCACTGTTACAGCGTCGTTTGACATACGCGTTACCCTCATCGTTATTGTTTTTCCGAAACCAAGTCCGGATTATTTAAGGAGGGGGAGTATATTAGTCTTGCTCTAGGCAATATCAATTTATCAGCTGGTAATGTAGGTAATAATTGCTAAAACAGGTCGCTTTTTTGAAAAAAATGACTAACAGCGATGTTTGTATAGGCGGAATGATCGGTTTTCTCGTCAGTCTGAGAATATCCGGGGGAGGCTGGAACAAAAGTTGGCGGGCTAAAAGAGTTGAGAATCAGAGTAAGCCTTACCGCAATAGCGATAAGGCAATGTTGGGTAGCTGGTTGGCCTGAGAAAGAACGGTTGATGAGGCCTGTTGAATAATCTGGTTACGGGTCAGCTCAGCGGTTTCGTAGGCAAAGTCCGTATCGGTAATCTGTGCTTTAGAGGCTGCTACGTTCATCGCAGCCGTGTTATTGCTGCGGATCAGAGAGGTGATACCATTTTGCTCCGCGCCCAACTTCGCACGTTGTCGGCCAATTTGGCTCAGCATGCCGGACATGGATTCCAGCAAGGTATCGGTAGCGAAGCCCTGTAGACTCTTTATCTCATCACCGGTAAAGCCTCGGGAGACAATACTGGCTTCATTGAGATCCCCCGTGGGAAGTAATGTAGCCCAGTCAAGACTGGCATTATCGAGAAAAGCGGCACCTACAGAGTTATAGGGAAGCTCAGTTGTTAGGATTTTGGTAAAGTTCTCGACATTAAACTGTACGGTATTAACGGCTTTTTCACCCAGATTTTTCACCGCGCTGATGCCGGCGTTTGCCCCAAAGAGCTCTAAAACTGCATTGTCTACCGTTGAAGCGTTGCCTGTGCCGATATAAGCTGCAACAACCTTTCCCAGTGTGCCGTAATTATCCAGATTCGTATTGCTCATGGCAGAGAATACCTGATTACCAACACCTTCATTTTCGAGCATTTTTCCGAAAAGAGCAGAAAGTGTGGCATTGCCCGTTGTGACAGTGTTTTGTTCCCCGGAGTTAGCCCCGGTTTGGATCTGGAATCCGGATGTCGGTGAGTCACTGTTCAAAAGTTTGATTTCGCCAAAGGCGGTGCGCTCTGCTATTTCATCATTGGTATTCAGCAGCTCGCCAAACTCCTGCCCCAGAGAGCCCCGGTCATCTGAAGAAAGAGTACGGTTACCACCCTGAACGGCCAGCTGTCGGATGCGTTGAAAGTTATTGGTGATCTCACCCATTGCGCCTTCAGCAATCTGAGCGAGTGAAATAGCATCGTTTGCATTTCGGGTGGCCTGATTCAGGCCGGTAATTTGGGTTTCCAGACGGTTGGAGATCTGAAGCCCGGCGGCATTGTCTTTGGCACTGTTAATCCTGTTGCCAGAGGATAGCTTTTCGTATGAGCTGTTGATACGCGAAACAACGTCAGATAGATGTTTCTGGCCTTTCAAGGAGGATATGTTGGTGTTTACAAACAGGGCCATAGTTCATCCTGAGATAATTATCCGTGAAATGAAACGTGAGGATTCCTTCCACACTGGTGACATGTTAGCTCTTTTATCGGCTTCTCAGCTGCAAACTTAAAAAATACATGGGATTGTGGATAAGTTTCTGGTGATGGTATGAATTTTTCGTATTTTCTCCGTGAGATGCGATCTGTTTCCGACAAATTTTGCTTCAATTTCTTATACTCTCTTAAGTGGCTTTTGAGGTGAGAAGGTTATGGTGTTGTGCTTTCGTTTTGTGTGCTTTCTGGGTTTGATGGGAATGGGTTTATCTTCTGCATACGCAAGTGATACTGATAGCCCTTCAGAGATGACTTTTTGTTATGAAAACCAGAATTATCTGCCTTTCATCAAACACTCTCCTGAACAGGGCGTTGTAGAAGGTAAAGTTGTGGAAGGTAAAAATGGCGCGCTTCCGGATCTGGTGATCAAAGCAACGCAAAAGCTGGGCATTCGGGCTGTATTTGTCAGAAAGCCCTGGAAACGTTGTATTGTGTTACTCAGGGCAGGTGAGGTCGATGGTATTTTTGCTGCGATCTGGCAACCGGATAGAGACAAGTGGGGCGTCTTTCCAAAAGCCGCGAATCACCCGGATATCCGCTACAGAATCTGGCAGGTGAATTATAGTATCTACTCTCATCGCAACTCCGGATTAACCTGGGATGGAAGCACTTTTAGCGGAGTTTTAAACGGAATTTCAGCACCTTTGGGATATGTTGCCGAAGGAAAGCTCAGGCAATTAGGCGTGAAAAGTCGTTCCAGCTATCTGCCTTCTCAGGGGTTGCGGCTGGTGGCTAAAAATCGATTGGATGCCTACGTGCTGGAAAGCACCATCGGCGACTATCTGGTTAGTTCTGAGGGACTCGGAACGTTAGTTCGGTCTTTGCCTGCACCTTTATTCTCTGCGGACTGGTACCTACCTTTGTCTCATCAGTTAGTTAAGAAATATCCCGATATCTCTGTGCGTTTTTGGAAAGCTTTGGCGGATGCCCGTCAAACACATGGAGAGGCACTTAAAAAACAATATCAACTGAACTAGTTTTTCAAGGGAGTATGGGTTCATGAAGCGTTTTAGTTTTGTTTCAGTCGTGACATCTTTTTGGTTTGCACTTGTATCTGTCTCCGTTATGGCTGACAACGACAGAAATGTGGTTGGATATGTCAGTCTTTTACAGGGCAAAGTCGAGCTTGTCAGACGTGGTGAAATAGTCACTTTGAAGGAAGATACTCTGCTGGAGGAAGGTGATCGCCTGACAACCGGGAAAGGAGGGATACGTATTCGCTTGAGGGATAACACCCGCATCACGCTTGCTAAGAATACCCAGTTTGAGATCGATCGCTATCGTTACAGCGCTGAAGAAAAAGAGGCTGAGGCACGCTTTAAACTGGTGTCAGGGGCCTTTCGGGCGGTAACCGGTGCTATCGGTCATTTGCCTGAGCCTTCTTTCGAAGTGGAAACCTCTGTTGCCACGATGGGAATCCGGGGTACAGACTTCTGGGGGGGCTTTATCTTCAGTGGGGATCTTGATGTGGCGATGTTTACGGGCAAAGGCGTTTACGTTCGGAACACGGATGGCATCCAAGAGATTCGCCTTCCGGGTGAAGGTGTAACGGTTGTTTCGGGCCAATCACCTTCCGAGGTGAAGCAGTGGCCTCAATGGAAGCTTCAGCAAGCTATTGATGCAACAAAGCTGTCGCCATAATCCGATTTGATTGCTGGAGCGTTAGGTTTAAACGTCTATGAAATATCTGTCGGGTTACCCGGATCATATTCGGCAACAGGTTCGTCAGCTGGTTGAGCAGGGTAAACTCAAACAATACCTGCTGAAGCGTTACCCGTTCAGCCATGACTTCAGCAATAACGACCAGCTCTATCGTTTTGGTCAGGAGCTAAAGCAGCGGTATATGAAGAAAGCGCCGCCGCTGAAAAAGATCGTTTTTGACCCTAAAGTTAGTGTGATGCATCACGCCCTTGGGTTGAACGCTCATATCACCCGAGCTCATGGCGGTAAACTGAAAGCCAGTCATGAGATTCGTATCGACCCCTGCTTTAAGCGTTGCCCGGAAGCATTTCTACGGATGATTCTGGTACACGAGCTGGCGCATCTCAAAGAACGGGATCACAACAAGGGCTTTTATCAGCTTTGCCAGCACATGGAGCCGGATTATTTTCAGCTGGAGTTGGATCTCCGGCTCATGCTGACCTGGCAGGACGCTGAACAGAAAGTGCTGTATTAAGGCAGGCTGTTTAATCGGGTTAAAAACAGGATTGCAGCTAAACAAAGAGAGCCCTGATGTGGGCTCTCTTTGTTTACAAGGTGGGCTTGCTAAACTCAGATCCGTTGAGTGGATGGCTATTTGCCGGCAGCCAGCTCTTTGCGGATAATTTCCGCGCCGTCGCTCAGCGCTTTGAGTTTTCCTCTTGCGACTTGTCTGGATAATGGGGCCATACCGCAGTTTGTGCAGGGATAAAGCTTGTCTGCATCAACGAACTGCAGTGCTTTTCGCAATGTATCGGCAACCTCTTCAGCTGTTTCTATTCGGTTGGTCGCGACATCAATGGCTCCAACCATCACTTTCTTGCCGCGGATCAGTTCCAGCAGCTCAATCGGAACGTGCGAGTTCTGACATTCCAGTGAGATAATATCAATGTTGGATTGCTGCAGCTTTGGGAAGACCTCTTCATACTGGCGCCACTCTGAGCCCAGTGTTTTCTTCCAGTCCGTGTTAGCCTTAATGCCGTAGCCGTAACAGATGTGAACTACTGTTTCGCACTTCAGTCCTTCAATAGCCCTTTCCAGGCAGGCGATTCCCCATGCGTTCACTTCGTCAAAGAAGACATTAAAAGCGGGCTCGTCAAACTGGATAATATCCACACCGGCTGCTTCCAGCTCTTTCGCTTCCTGATTCAGAATCTTGGCAAACTCCCAGGCCAGCTTTTCCCGGCTTTTGTAATGATCATCGTAGAGTGTATCAATCATTGTCATTGGGCCGGGCAGAGCCCACTTGATCGGCTTGTCGGTCTGTTGGCGGAGAAACGCTGCATCGTCAACAAAAACGGGCTTCTGACGAGCCACCGGGCCCACAACCGTTGGCACGCTTGCATCGTAGCGATCACGGATCCTGACCGTTTTGCGGTTTTCAAAATCGACGCCGCTGAGGTGCTCAATGAAGGTTGTGACGAAGTGCTGCCGTGTTTGTTCGCCATCGCTGACAATATCGATACCGGCCAGCTGCTGCTCTTGCAGGGCCACACGAAGTGCATCTTCTTTGCCTTCGGTGAGCGTTTCATTCTGCAGTTTCCAGGGGGACCAGAGTTTTTCTGGCTCTGCAAGCCAAGAGGGTTTAGGCAGGCTGCCCGCAGTGGATGTCGGTAATAGTTGTTTCATAGCTGATTTTATCTCTTAATTATATTTTTTGGCATTAAAGGGCGTATTGATTTGCCCATGACTCAAGCAGGGCACCATAGGGCTTGATAAAGCTTTCTTCAGTGAATCGGCCTTGCTTAATGGCCAGTTGGCCCCGCTCTTCACGGTCATAAACGATTTGGGTTAATGAGTGGTCCCTGTTTTTCAGGTTAGGCTTGTAGCGTTGACCTGCTGCGGCATTCGCGTTGTAAATTTCCGGGCGATAGATTTTCTGGAATGTTTCCATGGTGCTGATAGTGCCGATCAGTTCAAGGTTGCTGTAATCATTCAGCAGGTCGCCAAAGAAATAGAAAGCGAGGGGGGCCACACTCTTTGGCGGCATAAAGTAGCGAACTTCCATGCCCATTTTCTTAAAATACTGTTCGGTTAAAGAGGACTCGTTTGGTTCATATTCAAAACCCAGTACCGGATGCTGATTGTCAGTACGGTAGTAGGTTTTGCTATCGGAGACACTCAGGCAGATAACCGGTGGTTTTTCGAATTGAGCTTTGTACGCGTCTGAGCGGATAAAGTTCTGGAAAAGCTTGCCGTGCAAATTGCCGAAATTGTCAGGGACAGAAAACTCATTTCGCCCCTTATTGTGATCCTGCAGTAAAACGCTGAAATCATAATCCCGTACGTATGATGAGAAGTTGTTGCCCACCAGACCTTCAATACGTTTGCCGGCTTTA
This sequence comes from Oceanospirillum sp., assembly GCF_982874595.1. Lineage (NCBI taxonomy): Bacteria > Pseudomonadati > Pseudomonadota > Gammaproteobacteria > Oceanospirillales > Oceanospirillaceae > Oceanospirillum > Oceanospirillum sp. The sequence continues at coordinate 12,519 of NZ_CEYNZH010000053.1, forward strand.
TGATCGACAATGTTGGTTTTTAACACCTCAATAGCCGGGAATGCTTTCTCGGACTTCGGATGGTTGATATCCATATCAACAGAAACAATCTCCAGTTCCACTGAGAAGCGGTTCCCTTCCGGGTTATCCCAGTCTGCCAGCGCATTAAAGCGATTATTAATCATCTCGAGGGCATTGCTCAGGTTTTGTCTGCGGCTTTCACCCCGAGCCAAATTGGCAAAATTTGTGGTTAAACGTGTGCTCTCCGAAGGGTGGTAATTCTCGTCGAAAGCAATTCTGTTAATGTTAAATTTGAATGTGCTGTTCATCTCAGTCTGGTATCCGAATGCGTTGAAAGACGGTCTGAATATTGGGTTTTGTCCGGAGCGGCCGATGCTCTTATCAGACGCCTTCAGTCAGGCTTTTTGGGTTGCTGCTTCGCATCTTTTGATCGCTAGGGGCAGAGGCAAAGTTGAATTAAGTTGATAACAGGTGCATTTATACTGAGATTTATTAATGAAAAAAAATGGTAATAATTCATTAATCTATGAAAATATCTTATGAATTGGCGATGGCTTGGGGCGGATTATCGTGAGTATCCAGGTAGGTAAGAGGGCTAAAGCAATACCGTAGCGGTGTGTATTGGTACTAAAAGAGGTTGGATCGCTCAGGAGATTCCTAACCTGGCAGCCTTCTGGCTAAAACTGAAAAAGCTCACATCGCTGTGAGCTTTTTGTTTTTCAATAAGTGCTAAGAAACCTCTTCATCGCTATAGCGGGAATCGGTCTCAGGGTTTTGTCTGTTTCTATGCACCGAGTTTTAACAGAGAGCTGTAATGGTGGGGGCACCGGTCTCTGAATACTCCCCAACCGTCTCTGTCGGAAGCAACCTGGTCTAAATCAAATGTTGCTGTTACCACTGATTGGCTTTCCTGATCAGCATCGGCAACGATTTCACCAAATTGGTCAGCAATAAAAGATGAACCATAGAACCTGATCGGTGTGTTGCCCTCATGTTCCTGACCGATCCGATTGGATGCGATAACAGGAACCAGATTGGCAGCACTATGACCTTTCATCGCATTTCGCCAGTGTAGGCGGCTGCTATAGTCAGGGTTGGAAGGTTCACTGCCAATGGCGGTTGGATAAAAAATGAGTTCTGCCCCCATTAAGGCCATCGCCCGTGCACTTTCAGGGAACCATTGATCCCAGCAGATACCGCAGCCAATGCGCCCGAATTTGGTTTGGTGCACCATAAAGCCAGTATCACCGGGTGAGAAATAATACTTTTCCTCATAGCCTGGGTTTTGCGGAATATGGGTTTTACGATAGGTTTTACCGAGATAGCCATCAGCATCTGCGATAACCAGGGAGTTAAAACGGGTATTGCCGGAGCGTTCAAAAAAGGAAATAGGTAACACGACCCCCAGTTCGCGGGCGAGTTTGGAGAAGTGCTGAACAACCCGGCTTTCTTCAACGGTACGGGCTAATGCGATAAACTTTTCATCTTGTTCTGCGCAAAAATAGGGGGTCTCAAACAGTTCCTGGAGCAATATTATATTGGCCCCTTCGGCAGCCGCTTTGCGGACCAGTTGCTCGCCACGTGAAATATTGTCATCAATATCCCAGCTACAGCTCATCTGAGTTGCAGCAACGGTTACATTTCTCATCGTTTTCTCCGAATGAACTGAACGGGATGCTGTATCGTCTTAATTCAGCAGAGCCCGACAGCGTGTTTCTTATTGTTCGTTCATGCTTACTGTTCTGTGCAGTGACAGCAGTGCGTTCAGGTTAAAAAAGTTTATCTGAGTTTAATATTGGTCCATGCACGGGTGAGTTTTCGGTCAAATTTAGCGCTGTGTGCTTTTTGTGAAAACAGAGTCTTTTTGACCTCGTCTGATGGGTAGATGCCCTTGTTGGTCCGTATTGATTCATCCAATAAGCTATCAACCTTGTTGTTGGGAACCGCATACATGACGAAGTTTGAAATTGCGGCTGCATTTTCTGGCTTAAGAAGATAATCAATAAACTGATAGGCCTCGTCTTTATTCTTGGCGTCGGCTGGAATGGCTAAAAGATCAAACCAGGCAATGGTCCCTTCTTTCGGTATTGAATATTCTAAGGTCATATCTTTGCCAGCTTCGTCAGCGCGTTTCTGTGCCCGCAGCATGTCGCCGTTATAGCCGATAGCCAGACAGAGGTTGCCGTTTACCAGATCATTAACCAGTGCACCGGTATTGAAGTGGCGAATATTGTCTCGGTTCTTTTTCATCAGATCCGTAGCTTGTTTAAGATCTGCTTTGCTTTCACTGTTGGGATCCAGCCCGAGGTAGTTCAGTGCAATCGCAATGATTTCAGACGGTGAATCGATAACACCGATGCCACAATCTTTCAGTTTTGCCGACACTTCAGGATCAAACAGTAAGTCCAGCGAGGCGAAGTCACGGTCACCGAGACGCTCTTTGAGCATATCGATGTTATAAGCCAGACCAACCGTTCCCCAGGCATAGGGAACGCTGTGCATATTTCCCGGATCATGTACGGTGACGGTTTTGAGCAAGGTCTTATCAAGATTGGAATAATTGGAAAGCTTGTCTTTGTCTAATTGCGAGTGAATGCCCGCTTTGATTTGGCGCTCAAGGAAAGCACCAGAGGGCACCACCAGGTCAAAACCTGAATGGCCGGCCATCAACTTGGCTTCAAGGATTTCGTTAGTGTCATACACATCGTAATTGACCTTAATCCCCGTCTCTTTGGAGAAGTTTTCTATAATTTCTGGCTTGATGTAATCCCACCAGTTATAAATATTTAACACTTTATCTTCAGCCAAAGCTGATGTTGAGGCTAAAGCTAATACCCCTGTGAGAAACCGTTTTTTTATACTCATTTTTTTCTCCAACCGTCAGAATGCCCGCAATATCCGGCTCAGGGAGACCGCTGGCACATTGGCTGCTAACGCCCTGAACGCACCAAAAAATAAGGTGTTCTTCAGCCGGAAAGCGTTATCCGGGCTATTAATCCTGAGATTATTTTTATTTAATGGTGTTTGAATAATTACCGTGTTTTGTCAATTAAAAAGACTAGGAGCATCGGCTTATTCCCGGAATCACCCTATAGGGGTATGCGCTTACATTTTTGCAAGAACGCTTTGCAGGTCTGAAGGACAGACATCAGAGGTTATGAATGGGAGACGAACTCAAATATCTGCAAGAGACTTTTGAATATGCTGCTGGGGCCGTAGATTCTATTGGAACTGATGCTCTGCCGAAAATGCTGGCAAGGATCTGTGAGAACTTGTCGGCCTACGACAGCCTGATTATTTACGCCTTTGTTAAAGACGAGATTCCCCGACTGTTGTTTGATGATCTGTCGGAATGGCACCAGAAAAAGAAAGTCTCTCAGTATTTTGAAGGGGCTTATCTATTAGATCCCTTTTACGACCTGTACCGGCAAAGGGTACGGGATGGCCTGTATCATTTAGCGTCCATTGCACCGGCAGATTTTATCGAAAGTGAGTATTTCAATACCTTCTACAAAGAGACGCGTCTGATCGACGAAGTTTCTATCATAGTGAATATCAGACCTGATACTCAGTTGCACCTGTCATTAGGATTGCGCGATTGCAAAAGAACCCTGACTCCGGAAGATATCAGCCGACTTGAGGTTGTAACTCCTTTACTGATTGCCCTGACCCGCAGCCACTGGCCGGATGTGTCGGGAGAAACCAGCCAAGTCGGAGCGCATATGGAAAATGCGTTTAATCAGTTTGGCTCATCCAGATTAAGCGAGCGTGAAAGTGAAATCGCACGACTGGTTCTTATGGGGCACTCCAGTAAGTCGATGGCTCGTTTGCTCAATATCAGCCCGGAAACCGTGAAAGTGTACCGTAAAAAAGTGCATCAGAAATTGGAGATTAGCTCTCAGGGAGAGCTGTTTTCTATCTTTCTGGAGGGGCTTAAAAAGATGCCGGTGGGCCAGCATGGAGATCCACTAAATTTTATTCGTTAGGTTGCATTTATCTTAACGGGAATAGCGTCTGGTCTGTATGGGGCTTGTCTGAAGAGGCAGAGTGTTTCTGATCCAAAAACAACAAAAGCCCACATTGCTGTGAGCTTTTGCTGAAAGAATAAGTGGTACCGGTGGTCGGACTCGAACCGCCACGCCGTGAGGCAACGGATTTTGAATCCTTGGGAAGATAGTGGTTAACGTTGGTAGCTCTTTGAATATACTGGTATTACTACTTTTTAGCCTTGGTTGGTGCAGTAGAGTTTTGGTGGCTGTTGGATCACCTGATTAGCTAAAATCCGCATAATTCATTCAGATTCCTGCAGATAGAACAAACTTCGCTTTTAGTTTTCTCAAAAAGCTGAAGGTGTCTATGCATGGAACTCCGAATTGATTGCAAATATTAGGAACTTTGACTTTCTTGGTTTGAGGAGTGAGTAATGCCTCATGAGTAACAACTGTTGCACCAATAGTTTTTGCTTTAGCAATAATCCAAGGATCGGCCTTGGCGAGAAAATCATCCCTGTTCTTTTGGTTATAATCTCCAGCCATCACAAACTGAAGAATATTCATAAACTCAGCTTGGGTAGCCAGATCATCATTTTCTATAAAGTGCTGCGAGCGGTCTTTGGCCCACTGCGCAAGCTCATCGTTTCCGTCCTTCAGTTCTCGGCCAATCATGTTCACACTACCAACAATACCAGCCTCACATTGCTGATCTAACCACTCCCAATATGCGGGACAGATATCCATACCGTAGTACTGGTTTTTTGCCTGAATATAAGTATTTGCATCCAACAAATATCTCAAATGCCTAGCTCCTCAGCAAAATTAGCGATGTTTCCTGGCTTCATCCCACCTAATAACTGACCAGCTTCGCGTAAGAGGAGCTGTCCAGCCATAGCTTGACTGACAACCGCTTTTGAGAAGAGCTGGCTAATTTGAGATTTTTTTGTTTTGTAATATGTGGGCCCGCCGTTGCCAGACTGCTTTTTATACCTAGCTTTTTCTTCTGCAATAAAGCTTGCATACTCATCACTGTGGATATAGCTGAGAGTTAATGCTCTGCGAGCTAGAACCCATCGGCTAACATGGAAGTGCCCTTCCAAAATCACTAAATTTTCAGTCCAGTCATCAACAGCATGTGACCACAGATTACTGAACTCAGCTTCAGGGACCAGAAACTCTGCCGCGACACCATTGCAGAGTACTTCTTCTTTCCTGCGAGTAGATGGGCTACCGTCAGAAATACCGGACTGCCCAATCCAGATGTGGCATAGCTCGTGTATCAATGTAAAAAGCCTAGCTCCTGGGGAGTCGGCATGGTTAACAAAAATAATTGGAGCTAGTTCATCTACAATTGCGAAACCTCTGAACTCTTCCACTTTTAACGGTCTGGTATGGTGTCCAAGATCTGCTTGGCGCATAACTAGAATCCCATTCTCTTCTATACGCTTTACTAAATCACGATAGTAATCTTCCCATGACCCTCTATCAGGATGTGCTCCGACAGAAAGTTTACTTCTCATATCAGAAACGATCTTCATAACACTATCTTGAACAGAAAAGCGCCCTACAACCTGGCATGGGGCAGAGAAATGTTGCCTGAGATACTCCTTGTACCACTCTTGCCTTTGCAACATTAGTTTTGTCACTTCAATCAACTCTGGACTTGCTTTATCAAGTGCCCGGCTTTCGACGGTGCGTAAATCCGGTATTGGCAGTTCTTCGATAGGTGGTTTATCCAGAAAGAGGTAGCCAAAGGGAATATGAGCTTTGTTGGCATACGTCATAGCCTGATTAAATGTAATCTCTTTTGCACCAGACTCCCACCCTACAAGCTTTTCCTCTGTAACCTGGCACTTCCTAGCGAACTCAGATACAGAGAAGCCTGAACGCTCACGCGCCCAAATCAGCATTTCTGTATTAATATTTGCTATAGCCATTTTGGGGAACCTTAAGGTACAAATGAAATTTCAACATAGCTAACAGTCTACCAGTGGTTATGTTTAGCCGAAAAACAATTTGTCGTATTTTGGCGATCTAAAACATTTAGGATTGCCGTTGTGCAGGAGAAGCTGACATCATGATTATTAGATTTGGGTGCATATTGGTAAATTTTTTAGGAAGATGTCATACCACTACATCCTCTGTGCTATCCAAATCCTAATGACACAGAGGAACTTTAAAAACTCGCTTACCCCCTATTCGCAGTTGCTGCACTGCATTCGCAGCACAGCACCTGCAGCCTTCCCATACGCTGCGCTCAGCCACCCGCTTACAGGGCGACGTGGCCGCTTGCTTCTGGGGCTGTCCGCTGGATGAGTAGGGTAATGGGAGAGAGGATTATCTGTAATCGGAAGCATAAAAAAACTGACATAGACCGATAACTATACCCCAACGGGCTTATGTCAACGTTTTCACATCGTCCCGGCCATCCGGTTCAGCCCCCAATAGTACTTTTTTAGCCCAAACCTCCAGCCTCAGACTCAAAGGATCTCAAATCCCTCCAGCTGAAAACCCAGACCACTGCAGGGCAAGGTATCGCTTCATCATAAGCCTCAGTTCATCGGGAAAAAAAAGAAAGAACGAGGAGCAGTGTCGTACTGCTCCTGTTCATTTCCTGTCGGTTTCCGGTCACTGGGTCAGCGTGGCTACAACGGTGAACACTTCCATTTCGTAATAGCTGATGAAGTTGGCCTCAAATAGAAAATACAGTTCTGAGGCTTCCTCCAGATCCATCTCAGGCAGATAATGGGTCTGGCAGCGTTCAAGGGCAAACTCAAAATCCAAATCCTTCGCCAGCTCAACATCCCAACCTTGCCCAACGTAGGAAAAGTCTGTGATGTAGTCGAGATACCACTGGTGTTCCTGATAGGTCAGCTTGATCTCAACGGGATGATAGCCACCGGATTCTGCTGAATAATCAGGATCGCGGAAGTTCAGCGTGATGCAGTCGTTATTGGTCACAGCCTTTGCATTCGCCAGTATCGGAGTCATGTGGAATACCAAAATATCCACAAGCTTCGGATTAACAGGCACAGCAAGACCTTCTGCCATAATCAGAATGCTCATAATAAAACGTCCGGAAAAGTGAGTGGGCTATCGGGCGGGTAGCGGAATGGTATGAAGGGTTAGCGTTTTTGAAGGCGCTTTTGCAGCTCCATTTCAGAAAACGAAGTAAAGGTGGCCTTAACGTCGTAGGCCTCAAATTCATAACTCTTGATAAAGGTGGTTTCAAAAAGCTGGTACAGCTCTTCTGCATCAGCAAGGCTTTCAGGCATTAGGTGACGTCTCTGGCAACGTTCCAAGCTAAAGTCAAAATCGACATTGGGCGTCAACTCCAGAAATCTGCCATGCCGCGCGTATGACAATTCAGTAATGTAATCAAAATGCCAGTGAAACTCCTGATAGGTCAGATTGATTTTAATAGGGCGGTAAGCGAGACGATCCATCGGATAATTAGGATTGCGAAAGTGCAGCATAACGCTGTCTTTTTCGTTCAGCGTTTTTACACCGGCAAGTGCTTTAGGCAGGTGCGACGCCAAAATTTCCACAAGTTTCGGATGAATAGGCACAGCAAGGCCTTCTGCCATAATCAGAGTGGTCATAATAAAAACTCCTAAGTTGTGTGAAGTCTGCGGGGTTAGTAGCAGCGAGGTATAACGGGGAAGATGCGTTAAGAGAGGGCTAACAACTTCTCAGCCTGTGCATCAAAGTTAGCTACCAAACGATGAAGGAAGATACCTTCTGGTGAGGGTTCGATCAAAGCCACACCTTTTGACCGTAGAATACCGGCCATAAAGCTGGTGTTATTACTGCTCTTGCCGACGATCACTGCCTTAAGAATGGTGCTGCTGAAGTGATTGCTCTTATGCTTCCCCAGCAGTTCGATAATGTCTGTCAGCGCCACCCACTCACGGCTATGCAGACCACCACCCTCATTGCTATCAATACGAACGTAAAGCTGCTCATCGTCATCCTTACGGGCAATCTGATAGAAGATCAGGCCTGAAGCCTTAGGGCTGATCTTTTCGGCCTCGCCTTTCTCTACAAGAATGGTGTAACCCGCATCGGGATCAGGTTTAGGTTCAGTAGCCGCTTCAGTGGTAGTGTCATCGGTTGATGTGTTTGTTGATTGTTCGGCATTAGCTTCTTCCGCTAATGCCTGTTCCAGTGTGACCTCCTCAGAGATCTCAGTCTTATCACTATTGGCTTTTTGTGCATTTTGGGCGGTGGTATTACGTTTCTGTGCCATTTCGGTCACTCCTTAAAGGGATCTATAAAACAAAAGTAAAATGATGATGGGAGTGGTGTAGTGGGTTAGAGCCTATTCAGAATCTCTCTGGCCCGGTCGTGATGGTGGGATTCGATATAGGCTTTAATCGTGCCTAAGGCCGCCAGGAGTACGGCAACATCATCGCCATAACCCGCACCGGGGATAAAATCAGGCACCGCATCGGCAGGGTTAATCAGATAGACCAGAGCCGCGACAATAGCGGCTTTAACCCACTTCGGTGTGTCCTCATCTTCAAAGACGGCATATAACAATGCTGCTTTCTCAGTGACGGTTTTCATACCGGGGATTGAACGCAGTTTGCTTATCAGACCGCCAAAGGTTAAATCATGCATGGTTTAGTTCCTTAATCAGTGGGCTATTACGGTGAATTAACAGATAGATACCACCACCGGCATCATTGGTAATACTCAGAATCAGCTGATAGTCATTGGCTAAAGCATCATCCGTTTCCGGGTATTGAAGGGCGAAGCGGATCTGTTCGACTACGCGATCACTGAACGCTTCCAGCACCTCGGTAGTGTCATCAGGATCAATCACAATCAGTGCCGTACCCAGTTGCCGCCATAAGGCCTTAGCCTCGTTTTCGGTATCAAAGGGTTCGGTGATTAAGTTCATCATCTCCTGCACGGTATTCTTCGGCAGTTCAAAATCAGTGGCTTCAGGCCAACGGTTAATCAGTCGCATGGCATTTTCTCCAGACGTAAAAAAGCCCGATTACCGCAAAGGCAATCGGGCTGGTTCATACAAAAACGATAAAGGGATTAGTCAGAAAACAGTTTGGATACCTGTTCACTGGTCTGCTGTAAGGACTTCGGGGTGAGTTTGGCGTAGCGCTCGGAACTCTGAATAGACTGGTGTGCGAGTTGGGCTTTAACGGCACTTAATGGCAAACCGGCAGACACCATATTACTGGCAGTGGTATGCCGGAGTGTGTGCAGGCAGATGTCCTCCAGATCAGTAATACCTGCCGCTAACAGGATCTGATTAAAGCCGGTACGGAAGTTCGATAGTGGTTTACCTGCTAATCGGCCCGGAAACAGATAAGGATTACCGGGTTTAGCCGGAACCGAATCCAGTACCTCCAGCATCTTATCAGTCAGATAAACCAACCTGCCTTGCTTATTTTTAGTCTGACTGGCGGGGATGGTGAGTACCCGGTTACAGGTGGCCGGTGACAGTGGTTTTCTACCCTTACTACCGTGATATCGGTTAATCGCTGTTGGCCTAAGGTCGGTTCAATCAGGGTGCGGAAACGCTGACTATCCTGTTTCCAGGTGCGATTACGGGTTTGGATCAGTGGCAGGTGGGTATCCCAGAAGAACTCACTCAGCGTAGGCTGTGACTTGATCTCTTCACGGGCTTCTAACGGGTCGATGCCTTCAGCAATCTGAGCCAGATGTTTACGGGCCACTTTACGGGCAGTCGATACATCAATATCAGGAAAGCGACCTAAGGCAATACTGCGGCGTTTACCTGAGCTATTACGGTATCTAAGCAACCAGCGTTTATTGCCGGATTTGCCGACCAGACACTTTAGTCCCATCACATCAGTATCCGAGACTTCAAGATCAGTGCCACGGGCATCAGGTGGGTTAGATGGCAGGGAACGGATTTTATCGTTGGTGAAACGGAAGCGTTTTTCCATATTACTCCTCCAATATCAAAGCGTTATCGAATAAGTAATATATGTTTAATTTTATTTTTTGTTCGGAGATTTAAGCGTTCACATAAATGCTCCTCTTTAGCAGATGGCTTTATTCTTCAGTTTTAGGCCAAAAATATCGAATTTTTATGTGTAAGTGTGTATTTATTTGCTTAAAAAAGGGGCTATTTGTTTCTATTTGAGGGAGTGTTTTTTAAAGCCTAGAGGATAGTTGTTTCTAATCTCAAAGAGCTAATAATGTAACCTGTTAGCTGTTAAATTATTTGTTGATCATTTCATTTAAAGCAATTGGCAAGGGGTGTCGCAAGTCTTGATCAAACTCTTTTAATAGTTTTATTTTGCTGCCTAAGGAGAGTCTAATATCTCCTTGTTTTCTTTGTTTGTATGTGATATCTACTTTGTAGCCGAATGTTTCAAAAATAATATGTGCTAGATCTTTTATCGTATATGGGGTTGCTGAACATATATTGATTACAGGTGCATTTGTACTTGTTATTGGCATGGCTTTTGTTAAGTAGTGGGTTACATCTTTAATATAAATAAAGTCACGTACTTGATTTCCATCTCCATAAATAGTGATACTCTCTTTGTTTTTTACCTTTTCTATGAACTGAGAGATCACTCCGCTATGAGATGAGGTAGGGTTTTGTCCCGGCCCATATACATTAAATAATCGGCAGCCTAATGTTGGCACTTTGTGTATAAGACCTGCAACTTTTGCCTGTAGCTCACACCCTAGCTTATCAACTCCATATGCAGTTAATGGATTGCACTTAGTATCTTCAAATAAGATTGATTCTTCACTTTCACCATAAACGGCGGCAGAAGACGCATAGACTATGGGTATGGGGGAAGCTAGCTGGGCGCTGGCCTCAAAAATAGATACAGTACCAGCTTGATTAATAAGATGTGTATCTCGCCAATGATTTATAGAGCGATCAATTGAAGCAACTGCAGCTAAGTGGAAACAACCATCAACTTCACTTATTAACTTATTTAGCAGTTCTTTGTCATTAATATCTCCAATATATAGCTTGGCTAACGGGTTTGTGGTTGATTTTCTTCCTGAGGATAAATTATCAAGAATAATTATGTTATGACCTTGGTTGATTAATTTGTCACACAGATGTGTTCCAATAAAGCCGCATCCACCCGTTACCAAGTACTTCGCCATAAATTGTTTTTCTCCTATTGCTGTCTACTATATAGTGTCTGTCTGCTTAAAAAATAAAGGTGCATCGCCTTTGATTTCAGCTGGAGCGCCCATATATAGTTTGCCTTCTTTGGTACTAAAAGCAATGATGCTACCAGCCGCTATATAAGACCTTTCTTTAAGGGTTATAGGTCCTATTATCTGGGAGCTTCTACCAACAAAAACATAGCTTTCTATAGTTGGCGCAATTTCATTAATATCTGGAATTACATCAACAAATCTATGAATTAGATCTCCTTGGATGACACAGCTATTTCCTATAATGGAATCATTGCATACAAAGCCTGAGATAAAGGTTTTTTTTCCAATGCTGACTCGCTCATATACTCTTGCTCCATACTCAATGACACTATCAATACCTATTGTGGTGTTTTCTCCAATATAACTCATGTGGTCCACTCTATTGTTGCCACATAACTCTGCACCCCTACATATTATACTTCCTCCTAGTATTTTGCAGTTATTGCCAATTATAGTTTTTTTAATGGTATTGCTTTTCAATTGATAGCTGTTTTCTCCTATTATACAGTTTGGTCCAATATACACGTTGTCACCAATGACTACATCATCATAAATAACAGCCGAATCATGGATAAATACGTTTTTCATTTAAATAGTCAACCATATCTGTAAACAGTTCTTCTTTTACTTCTTCCAGGCCATGCCCTGCATTAGCGTAAAACTTATGGCTTATATCTTCTTTGTTTAATCTTTTTATAAAGCCAAATGAATCATGTATAGATACGATTTCATCATTTTCTCCATGGTATAATTTAATCGGTAGTTCGTCAGGCCAGTCCATTTCATCTATCTTAAAGTTAAATAAGTCGATTACTAGCTGAGGGCCTATATTGAACTCCTTGCTACCAATTTTTATTGGCATCGATTTAAGTATTGAATCTACTTCTGGGTTAGGAAAAAAGCTTTTTGCCCAAGGTGTATTTGGATTTATAAATGTGTTGTTATAGCTGGTTACAGGGTTTAAGAAAATTACTTTTTTTAGATTTCGGGGGACGTAGTTTGCAAAAAGAACTAATGTTATACTGGCTGCAAAGCTAGCGGATATTAAATAAATATTATCAGTCCCCTCAAAGTTTTTCAGTACTGAATATAGGTCTATCACTTCTCCAGAGACTGACATATCTCTACTATTGATCTCGGAATCACCATGCCCTCTGTAATCAAACCTGTAAGATGAGTACCCTGAGGCTTTCAACTCTTCAGCAAGATCCGAATAAAGCCCTCCTTCATTTTTTTCAGATGTAATACCATGGCTTAAAATAACGATGCCTTTGCTGTTGTCGGCTTCCAAAAATATTCCAGGTATATTATGTCCGTCTATTGTCTTGATAATCACTTCTATTTCCTACCTTGTCAAAAAATCAACTACGTGTACATTGGCGACTTCATTTTCAAACATCTTTGTTTCAAAAATAACGATGAAATCTCTATTCGTGAGATGATTTATTAACCCTCTACTTTTTATAAACCTTAGCGGCCAATTCTGAGTGCAACACCTAATCCAATATAGGATAAGGTATTG
>NZ_CEYNZH010000054.1:0-23406 GCF_982874595.1 Oceanospirillum sp.
CCACGCAAATACCCGCAATCCTCTTTCACCTGCTCGGCATAACCTTCACAGGCGTTGATCAAGGCTTCGATCTGCTCGGGCAGAACCTCTGCCATTGCCTGTTCAAAGCGGGTGGAGCGTCGGTCACCGCGACAATGGGCGAGCGCTAGGGCTTGCCCGCAAGTCGCTGCGTATTGTTCAAAACCGCCGTTCACCGCCTGTTCTCCAAAGACAATATCTTCAGGATCAATCCCCACGCGGGCGTGGTGTCGGGAGCGGATCAGCCAGTGGCCGTCCTGCCATTCGGCTTCATCCAGTACCAGATCCGGTTTGCGTTGCATACGCTGCTGGCAGTGCACCGTCAGGTGGGCAGGATTCAGGCGGTTGACCGGGCTCAGTTCCGGGAAGTGATACAGCGGCGCGGCATGGCGCTGGCGCTTGATCTCCACCAGATGGCACAGCTCCAGATCATCCTCTGAGGCAAAATCTTTCGGCCCCACAAGGCAGTAGAAACGCCGCATATTCACCGAGCCGGTGCCTGCGTTCAGGCGCTCGGTAATATCGAGGATGCTGTCATCCATATAGGGTTCAAAATGCTGGATCAGTTCGCGGGCTTCATCTGCTGCCAGAGGCTTAAAGCGTTCAGGACGGTCACGGAAGCGAAGCGGCTGCTGACTGATATCCACCTCTTTCGCCAGTGAGCTTTTCTCCAGAAACTTCTTCCCGCCCCAGATACGCTTTTTCGCCTTTTTATAAGGAGCGTTCAGGATATGTTTCTTTTTAAAGCCATCCAGTACCTGATTGCGGTTCTCGGCATCGTCAGCACACTGCTGACAGGTCGCCAGATACTGCTCCAGAAAGGCGGTCATCGCTGTGCGGCTTTGAGCGGCGCTTACCGCCTGATCATCATCAAGGGCTTCCTCTAAGGCGTAACGGCCTGCCAGAACCCCTTCAGCAAAATCCACACATAAGGCCAGACTGGTACAGAAACGCGCCAGATCCCATGCCGCATGGCCGACACAGGCATCATCAAAATCATTGGGGGCAAAGATCACGCTTTCGCCGTGAGCACCTTCCTCGCTCAGAAAGCCAAAGTTAGAGGTATGGCAGTCGCCCATAATAGTGGTCAGTGGTGGGGTCAGCAGGGCTTCCGGTAGTTTCAGATTGCCTTTAGCCAGATCGGCATAAAACAGCTGGGCGGAACCCCGCAAAAAGACAAAGGGGTTGGTGGCCATCTTGATATGTTTGGCGCAGCCCAAAGCCGGATCTTTAAAATCGACCCGTTCCAGTTCCTGATGGATCAGTTGCTGGCGCTGGTATTTCGGGCTTTTATGGCTTGCGGTGTTTGAAGATTTGCTGGATGACATCTCTGCTTCCTTGTCGATGTTTGACGGTGGCTATGGTGTAAAGGAATACCAAGTAATCCAGTCTAACACTGTTTGGAAGCCGATAAAGAGATCGTAAAGAGGGTGTCAGAGAGGGCCCAAAAAGAGGACGGCTTAGCCAATCACCTCAGCCAATCACCTTATAACCGAACCAGTCCGGGCGCAGGGGCTTAACCGGTTTGCCGGTAGCGGTCAGCTGAATATGCCAGTTCTCCAGCAGAGAGATCGGCAGGCAGTCATCTACATCATGCAGGTTGTCTTTGTGCTGATGGCTGGCGGTGGTCAGCAGATGACGCTTTGCCATCTGCTTGGCTTCTTCATCGTTATGGCAGGCAAAAAGACCGAAGGCGTGTTGCTCCGCCATCTGATCCGGCTGATATCCGCCCAGATTGACGAAGTAGAGTTTCAGATCCGATACGACAGGTTCGGAAGAAAGGGAAACCTGATAGCTGCGGCCATCGGCACCGGGCACGGTATCGACAATATGATAACTGTCCAGATGCAGGTTGTTTTTGTGGCCATACCACTGCTGAATCAGAGCTTGATAGGTGTCTTCAATGCGCTCGCCCACCACAAAGCGCACATCGTGCACTTCGATATGACACTGACCGGCACGACCACCCAGATAAACCATAAACAGCTGTGGCATAACGCTTACCTATTTGAATGACCTATAACAGCTTCTGCTTAACCGACTCTTTTACCCGTGACTAACCCGTAACGCGCACGCGACGGTCAACGGTTGGCTTCGGCTCATCCACCTTGTTGCGTTCGGCTCGGGCTTTCAGGTGACCATCCACGATGTTTTTCAGGGCGATCAGCAGACCCATACCCACGAATGCACCCGGTGGCAGAATGGCAAACAGGAAGCTGTAGTCTTCAAATACCACGATCTTCCAGTTAGCGGCCATAGGGCCAAACAGCAGCTGCATATTTTCAAACAGGGTGCCCTGACCGATCAGCTCACGCATACCGCCCAGCAGTACCAGTACCACGGTAAAGCCGATACCCATCATAAAACCATCGGTGACCGCAGGCAGAATCGGGTTCTTGCTGGCGAAGGCATCGGCACGACCCAGAATCACACAGTTGGTTACGATCAGCGGGATAAAGATACCCAGAATCAGATACAGCTCGTAGGTGAAAGCCTGCATCAGCAGCTCGGCACAGGTCACAAAAGAGGCGATGATCATGACAAAGGCGGGCAGACGCACCTGCTCCGGCACAAAGTTACGGATCATGGACACCGACAAGTTAGATCCCACCAGTACCAGAATGGTAGCGATACCCAGCCCCAGTGCGTTAACGACAGAACCGGTTACCGCCAGCAGGGGGCAAAGACCCAGCAGCTGAACCAGCGCCGGGTTGTTATTCCAGAGACCGTCTGCGGTGATTTCCTGATAGCTTTTTGTTGCGCTCATGGTTTTGACTCTCAATTCAGGACTGTGCGGGCTGGCTTAAGCAAAAGTTGCTTACTGTTGATTACCAGCGGTTTCCTGCAAAATTTCTGTGTTAGCTGGTGTCGTCTCCAGCAAACGGTCTTTATGTTTGGCAAAGTATTCCAGTACCGCGCGGGTCTGATTCACCACCGCGCGTGGAGTAATGGTCGCGCCGGTAAACTGGTCGATCTGGCCACCATCTTTTTTCACTTTCCAGGCATCCGGCCCGGGATTTTCCAGTGACATACCGGCAAAGCCCAGAATCCAGTCAGATTTGGCGGTTTCAACTTTATCACCCAGTCCCGGTGTTTCTTTGTGGTTCAGTACGCGGACACCGGCCAGCTCGCCGTTGCGCTTAACACCGACTAACAGATCAATATTGCCGCTGTAGCCGTTAGGATTGCTCACCGGGAACAGCAGCGCCACGGTCTGACCGGTTTTACGGCCGACATAAACCTGCAGCGGCTCTTTATTACCCAGAATAGGACTCGGTGTCAGTGTCAGGGTATCGCTCAGCAGGTCATTATCGATCTGATCCGCAGGCAGAATCTCATACAGGGTGCGGGTCTGGGACTGGCGGATATTCTCAGCGATGCTCTCTTTGGTACCGATCTGAGTCACCGCGATGACACCAGCGGTGACAATGGCAAAGATACCCAGGCCAATACTGCTGCGGATCACCGACTGCAGCAGAGTGGTTTCTGCGGCCTGATCTTCATTCTGATCGTCTGGTTTCTGAGTTTCAGGTGCTGTGTGTTGCATTGAAAATCCTTACTTCTCGTTCTTGATGCCTTTGCGCGCTTTGTTGTGACCAAAGCTGCGGGGCTGGGTGTAGTAGTCGATAAAAGGTGCGGCAAAGTTCATCAGCAGCACCGAGAACGCCACGGCATCGGGATAGTTGCCCCAGGTACGGATCACATAGATCAGCACGCCGATACCGATACCAAACCAGATTTTGCCTTTGTTACTGGTGGCTGCGGTTACCGGATCAGTCGCGATAAAGAAGGCACCGAACATGGTCGCACCGGAGAACAGATGCACCATAGGGGAGGCGTAGTTGCTGGCATCGGTGCCGTAGAACAGCAGCGACAGTACAAACAGAGTACCCAGCATGGCGACTGGCGTATGCCAGGTGAAAATGCGTTTCCAGAGCAGATAGAAACCTCCCACCATAAAGGCGACCGATACGGTTGCCCATGCGGACCAGATTTTCTCCGGCTGGAATCCGTTCTGTTGCCAGTATTCATCCGCCATCAGCGCGCCCTTGTGTTTAAAGCCATCCAGCGGGGTTGCCATGGTAAAGGCATCCGGTGCATTGACTGCGCCACCAAAGACAGCGGACAGGCTTTGGCTCAGGGAAACACCGTTATCCAGCAGAGCCGCCGGTGTTACCCACTGGGTCATCTCAACCGGAAAGGAGATCAGCAGCAGGGCATAGGCCACCATCGCCGGATTGAAGGGGTTATTACCCAGACCACCATAGAGCTGTTTAGCGATGACAATGGCGACAAAGGTGCCTGTTACCACCAGCCACCAGGGAGCCAGAGGCGGCAGTGCGATACCCAGCAGCACACAGGTTAAAAGGGCGCTGTTGTCTTTCAGTGCGGGCAGCGGATTGCGGCTGCGCATCTTAAGGATGACGGCTTCAAACAGCAGGCCGGACACCGAGGCGATCAGCACATTGATGATTGAACCCCAGCCAAACAGCCAGGTCAGTGCCGCAAGCCCCGGCAGGGTTGCCAGAATAACGGTCTGCATCACCTTGCTGGTGCTTAGCGGGCGGTGCAGGTGGGGGGATGAAACCCGGATAAATGCCATAATCGTTCAGACCCTTAACACACTTCAGTGCCGGTTAGCTGAGCCAGTTTCTGCTCGGCATCGGCGAATTTGGTTTTACAACGCTCTACCACAACCTGCTGATCACTGATCGCCTGAGCATCGCCGGAGGCTTCTGCTTCGGCAAGTAGCTTTTCCGCTTTTTTCAGCGCAGTTTTGGTGGCAGCTGCGATAATTTTTGCCTGCTTGAGCGCCTTTTCCTGCGCTTCAGCGGCATTGTCCGCAGCTGCTGGCTGAGATTCTGCTTTAGGTGTTTCAGCCGCGCTATTCTGCAAGGTGGCCAGTTTATCGGCCGCCTGCTGCGCTTTCTCTTTTACGGTATTGAGCTTGGCTTCACAGGCGGTGATCTGTTCGGCATCACCGGATTCCTGTGCCGCAGTCAGCTCTTTCTCCGCCTTTTTGATGGCGGCTTTGCTGGCTGCTGCAGCGATCTTGGCCTGTTTCAGCGCTTTTTCCTGATCCGCGACAGCATCGGCATCAGAAGGTGTATCGGCTTTCGGTTGAGCCGCAGCATTCTGCAGAGCGGTCAGTTTATCCGCTGCCTGCTGAGCTTTCTCTTTTGCCGTTGTTAGCTTGGTCTCACAGGCGGTGATCTGTTCGGCATCACCGGATTCCTGTGCGGCAGTCAGTGCTTTCTCTGCTTTCTTGATCGCAGCTTTGCTGGCAGCGGCGGCGATTTTAGCCTGTTTCAGGGCTTTCTCCTGATCAGCGGAATCAGCTGCAGGTGCTGTTTGTGCGGGAGAGGCAGCCGGAGCCGCTTTAGCACTTTCTTCCAGTGCCTTTAGCTTCTCTTCCGCTTTTACCGCATTGGCTTTCGCAGTCACGATAGCGGCTTCTTTGGCGGCCACTTCGTCCGGATCATTATCCCGCTGGGCATGTACCAGCGCTTTCTCCGCCTTCTTAATGGCGGCTTTGCTGGCGGCTACGGCGATCTTGGCCTGCTTCAGGGCTTTTGCCTGTTCTTCGTTGGCGACAGCAGGGGCAGCCTGAGCTGAAGCTGTTGTCGCAGAAGGAACAGAAGCGATACCCAGCTGTTTCTCGATATCAGCAACCTTATCCTGAGCGGCTTTCAGATCGGTTTCCAGCTTGGACTTGTCCTCATCAGTGGCTTCTGCCAGTGCTTTTTCTGCTTTCTTGAGTGCAACACTTGCCGCGGCACGCTGGATCTTCAGCTTTTTCAGTGCCGCTTCATCCAGACCGTTCGGATTGGTTGCTTGCGCAGTTGTTGCTGCAGGAGCTGCGGCAGCCGGTGTTGCGCCAGTTGACGAACCGCCGCCCAGTTGCGAATCAATAGAGGCAACCTTGTCCTGTGCGGCTTTAAGATCCGCCTCCAGCTTGCTGCGGTTCTCGTCAGTGGCATCTGCCAGTGCTTTTTCCGCTTTCTTAAGAGCAACACTTGCCGCCGCGCGCTGAATCTTAAGTTTCTTAGCGGCGGCTTCATCCAGACCATTTGCGGCAGGCGCAGGAGAAGGCGTTGCAGTTGTCGAGCTGGCAGGTGATTTAGCCGCAGCGGCAGCCATACGAGCGTTACGGGCGGCGATCTTCTCGGCTTCTTCACGCTCCAGACGAGCCTGACGCTGCTCAAAGCGGATCTTAGCGCGTTCTGCTTTTTTCGCTTCTTCCTGCTCGTTACGGATCTCGGTTTTTGCAAAGCGGTAGTACTGCACCAGAGGGATGCTGCTCGGGCAGACGTAGGCGCAGGCACCGCATTCGATACAGTCGAACAGGTTAAACAGCTGCGCTTTTTCAAACTCTTCCGCTTTGGCAAACCAGTGCAGCTGTTGTGGCAGCAAATCAGCAGGACAGGCCTGTTCACACATGCCGCAACGGATGCAGGGGCTTTCCGGTTCCGGATCCGGGAACTCCTGATGGGTCGGGGCCAGCAGGCAGTTGGTGGTTTTCACCACGGGTAGCTGATCACCGGTCAGGGTAAAGCCCATCATGGGGCCGCCCATGATCAGGCGGCTGGCCAGAGACGCGTTGAAACCGGCGTAGTCGAGCAGTTCACGAATCGGGGTGCCCAGACGTACTTCCACATTCTGACGGCGGGTCATAGCGTTGCCGGTCAGGGTGGTGATACGGCTGATCAGAGGCTCGCCCAGTGTCACTGCTTTCGCAATCGCGATGGCGGTACCGACGTTCTGACAGACCACACCGATATCTGCCGGCAAGCCTCCGGAGGGTACTTCACGACCGGTCAGGATCTTAATCAGCTGCTTTTCACCACCGGACGGGTATTTGGTGGGAATTTCGATCACATCAATATGGGTGCCTTTGGTGGCTTCCCGCATCGCTTTAATCGCTTCCGGTTTGTTGTCTTCGATACCGATCAGGCAGCTGCTGGGAACAACCAGCTTGCAAAGGATCTGGGCACCCAAAACCAGCTGCTGGGGATAGCTGCGCATCGCCATATCGTCGGCGGTGATGTAGGGCTCACATTCAGCAGCATTAATCACCAGGGTATCAATAGCGTGGCGTTCCCGGGTTTTGGCTTTTACCGCAGTGGGGAAGCCCGCACCACCCATACCCACGATACCGGCTTGGGAGATGGCGTTAAGCAGGGTATCGACATCGGCATTCTGCCAGTCGGTCACCGGTTCCAGCATCGCCCATTCATCTTTGCCATCGGACTCGATGGTGATGCACAGATCATTCATGCCGGAGGCATGGGGAATTGGATGTTCGCCAATGGCGGTCACGGTACCGGAAATAGAGGCGTGAATATTGGCACTGATAAAGCCATCGGCACGGGCGATCAGCTGACCGGTTTTAACGTGGTCGCCAACAGCTACAATCGGCTCTGCGGGAGCGCCGATATGCTGTTGCAGGGGCAGAATCACTTTTTGTGGCAGCGGGGCCTGAGCCAGAGGTTGCTGTACGGATTGCTGTTTGTTTTCGTCCGGGTGAATACCGCCGTGGAAATCCCAAAGTGTGCGCATCAGATAGTACCTCCGCTGACAGAGGTGCTTGAGCTGGTGGCGAAAACCTGATGTTCAAAGCGGGCATTCGGGCCTTGAGGGCGGTTCCAGCCCCAGTTTTTCACTGTGGTTTCTACAGGCAGCATATCGATACAGTCTACAGGGCAAGGCTCGACACACAGGTCGCAGCCGGTACATTCAGATTCGATAACGGTGTGCATCAGCTTAGTAGCACCGACAATGGCATCCACCGGGCAGGCCATGATGCATTTGGTGCAGCCGATGCACTCATCTTCGCGGATATAAGCGACTTTTTTCACGCCGATGGTGTCCGGGTCTGCATCCAGCGGCATAGGGTCTCGACCCATCAGATCGGCCAGCGCTTCCATGGTGCTTTCGCCACCGGGAGGACATTTATTGATATCGTCGCCATTAGCGATCGCTTCCGCGTATGGGCGGCAACCGGGGTGACCGCATTGGCCACACTGAGTTTGCGGTAGCAGGCTGTCGATCTGGTCAACAATAGGATTGCCTTCCACCTTAAAGCGGATAGAGGCATAACCCAGCATGGCGCCGAACAGGGCTGCCAGTGTGAGCAGTCCGATTACAGCTGCGAAAACAGGATGTTGTGAAAGAAACTCAGTCATCTGTTTGTCCGGTTATAACGGTTAAAAAAGATGGTACGACTTTTGATGCGATCGTTAATAGCATCAGGTCTCTCGGTTAACGCGGTTATGGGCTTAAAGCTGAACGAGACCGCTGAACCCGAGAAAAGCCAGAGACATCAGCCCGGCGGTTACCATGGCGATGGAAGAACCTTTAAAAGGTGCCGGTACATCGGCAACGGCGATACGCTCGCGCATGGCGGCAAACAGTACCAGTACCAGAGAGAAACCTACGGAAGCACCAAAGCCGTAAATGGTCGCTTCAACAAAACCGCTGTTACGGTTCAGACTCAGCAGTGCCACACCCAGTACAGCGCAGTTGGTGGTGATCAGCGGCAGAAAAATACCCAGAACCCGATACAGCAGCGGGCTGGTTTTGCGCACCACCATTTCGGTGAACTGCACGACCACCGCAATCATCATAATAAAGGCGATGGTTTTCAGATATTCGATACCCAGAGGTTCCAGTACGAAGTGATACACCAGATAACTGCTGGAAGAGGAAAGTGTCAGTACAAACGTGGTGGCCAGGGACATACCCATGGCGGATTCCAGCTTGTTGGAAACCCCCATAAAAGGACAAAGGCCCAGAAACTGAACCAGAACAAAGTTGTTCACCAGAATGGTGCTGATCAGGAGCAGGATGTATTCAGTCATCACATATCTTCGTCAGGAATTAGGGTTTGTCAGGGGGCAACATTATAGCGTTTTTTGCTCAGGATTCGCTGACACGAATCAGCCTCAGCTTTAAACGTTCGGGCCTGAGCTTAAGGCGAACTATTATCTTTTTTTAAGTTATTACCTACAAGAAAAAAGACAGGTCTTCTTATAGTGAATAGTTATATGTAAATGATGCATATTCCCAATTGTAGATAAAAAAACAGGGGCATATGCCCCTGTTTTTTATGGTGTTTTTCGAAACACGCAGTGGTGGATCTCTTACTTGACGCGCATTCCGTTTTGAGCACCTTCGTCAGGTGTCAGCAGGAAGATCTCTTCGCCACCTGGGCCTGCGGCCATCACCATGCCTTCGGAAAGACCGAAGCGCATCTTGCGGGGCTTCAGGTTAGCCACCATAACGGTCTGACGGCCTACCAGATCTTCCGGCTTGTAGGCAGACTTGATCCCGGCAAAGACGTTCTTGGTCACGCCACCCAGATCCAGTGTTAGCTGAATCAGTTTGTCGGCACCTTTTACGTGATCGGCGGCAACAATGGTCGCAATGCGCAGGTCCAGTTTGGCGAAATCATCAAACTCGATTTCATCGCTGATCGGGTCGTCTGCCAGAGGGCCTGTTGGCTGCTCTTTCAGTTTCTGCTCTTCGGCCAGAACTTCTTTGGAGGCTTCGATCATGGCATCGATTCTGTCGCTTTCAACACGGGTCATCAGCGGCTTGAACTTGTTGATCTCGTGACCTTGCAGCAGTTCTTTGCGGGCATCCCAGTTCAGGTTTTCTACATTCAGGAAGGCGGCAGCCTGTTCGCTCATCACTGGCAGAACCGGTGCCAGATAGGTCACCAGCTGATGGAACAGGTTGATACCTACGGAGCAGATATCCAGCACTTCCTGTTCTTTGCCTTCTTCTTTCGCCAGAGACCAGGGGGCTTTATCGGCGATATAAGCGTTAGCGGTGTCCGCCAGTTCCATGATCAGGCGGATCGCGCGGCCAAAGTCACGGTTTTCGTAGTGCTCGGCAATCTGGTCGCCCAGTGCGATGGCTTCGTCCAGCATCGCCTGTTCCGCACAAGTATCAGACAGCTTGCCACCGGATTTCTTAACAAAACCAGCACAACGACTGGCGATGTTAACCACTTTACCGATCAGGTCGGAGTTGACCCGTGCCGTGAAGTCTTCAAAGTTCAGATCCAGATCTTCCGGACGGCTGGTCAGCTTGGCGGCAAAGTAGTAACGCAGGTATTCCGGGTTCAGGAACTCAGCGAAGGTTTGCGCCTTGATAAAGGTGCCGCGGGATTTGGACATCTTCTGACCGTTTACTGTCAAAAAGCCGTGGGCGTTAACTGCTGTGGGTCTGCGAAAGCCGGAACCGTCCAGCATCGCTGGCCAGAACAGGGCATGGAAGTTGATGATGTCTTTACCGATGAAGTGGTACAGCTCGGCTTCGGAATCTTTGTTCCAGTAGTCATCAAATTCCAGATCGTCACGACGGGCGCACAGATTTTTGAAGCTCGCCATATAGCCGATAGGTGCGTCCAGCCAAACGTAGAAGTATTTGCCTGGTGCATCCGGAATCTCAAAACCGAAGTAAGGGGCATCACGGCTGATATCCCACTCGTGCAGACCGGCATCTAACCACTCTTTCAGCTTGTTGGCGATCTGTTCGTGCAGGGTGCCGCTTTGCGTCCACTCAGCGAGCATGCTCTGGAAATCCTGCAGCTTGAAGAAGTAGTGCTCGGACTCTTTCTCAACCGGAGTCGCGCCAGAGATGGCTGATTTAGGATCGATCAGTTCAGCCGGGGTGTAAGTTGCACCACAGGCTTCACAGTTATCACCGTACTGATCATCGGCTTTACATTTCGGGCAGGTACCCTTGATGAAGCGATCCGCCAGGAACAGGCCCTTGTCCGGGTCAAACATCTGGGTGATATTGCGGGTGGCAATATGACCGGCATCACGCAGACGTTTGTAGATCAGTTCAGAAAAATAGCGGTTCTCTTCAGAATGCGTGGAGTAGTAGTTGTCGAAGTTCACCAGAAAACGGTCAAAGTCAGCACGGTGTTCTTCGTTCACTTTATCGATCAGCTGCTGAGAGGTGATACCTTCCTGCTCGGCACGCAGCATAATCGCGGTACCGTGTGCGTCATCGGCACAAACGTAGGAGCACATGTGGCCACGTTGTTTCTGAAAACGAACCCAGATATCGGTCTGGATATATTCCAGCAGGTGTCCCAGGTGAATGGAGCCGTTGGCATAAGGGAGTGCGCTGGTCACTAGGATTTTACGAGCTGATGACATGGTGTCTCTTTACGCTTCTGTGTTGAACGGATGGGGCTGGCCTTGTGTTTTGCTGCGGCTGACGCTTTACGGCTATTGGTAAAGATCAGGCTTAGGCAGGCTGGGCAGCCGATGAAAAAACAATCCGGTAACTATAGCGACTGAGAGGAAAATTTTCATCTCTGTATTGTCTTTTGAGGATGAAAATCGAACGAGAGGTTTTTCACTATAGAAAATAGGGTTTATTAACCAAGTGCTTTACTGGGTTATTGCCTGTGGTAAGCTAGCAGCAATTTTTAAAACGAATATCTAACGCCTTGTTTTTAACAAGGGTTTGCGATTTTGAGCCTGAAGGCTGTGTTATCGCTTCAGGTGTACTCATAACTGATTCAGACTAGAGGTCGTTATGCTGGAAGATGTGAAAAAAATTGTTGCGGTGGCATCCGGTAAGGGTGGTGTCGGTAAGTCTACGGTTACCGCAAATCTGGCGCTGGCGATGGCAGCTAAAGGCTTTAAAGTGGGGCTTTTGGATGCGGATGTTTACGGCCCAAGTCAGGCGCTGATGCTGGGTGTTGCCGATGGCGTTCGCCCTCAGACCACTCACGGTAATAACTTCGGTCCGATTGAGGCGCAGGGTCTGTACACCATGTCGATGGCGTATCTGGTGACCGAGAAAACGCCGATGGTATGGCGCGGGCCTATGGTGAGTGGTGCTTTCCAACAGATGCTGACCCAGACCGACTGGCCTGAGCTGGATTATCTGTTTATCGATATGCCGCCGGGTACCGGTGATATTCAGCTGACACTGGCGCAGAAGGTTCAGGTCAGTGGTGCGGTAATCGTGACCACGCCTCAGGATATTGCCCTGCTGGATGCCAAAAAAGGTGTTGAGATGTTCCGCAAGGTTAAAATCCCTGTACTGGGGGTGGTAGAGAACATGAGTCTGCATACCTGCAGCGAATGTGGTCATACTGAACCGGTATTTGGCGAAGGTGGTGGTGAACGTATCGCCAAAGAGTACGATACCGTTCTGCTGGGTCAGCTGCCGTTGACGTCGACCATTCGTGAACAGGCCGACAGCGGTAAACCTTCTGTTATTGCTGAGCCTGATGGTCAGATTGCCGGTTTCTTCTCTGATATTGCGGACAATGTGATTGCTCAGCTGGAGAAGGCTGAGCAGGAAGTACCGACGATCACCTTTGGTGACTGATCAGATTCGCTAATCCCGCTAATTGAGGCTTTGAGCCTAACGGGATAAAAATAAACGGGGGCAGCTGAAGTCGATTCAGCTGTCCCGTTTTTTTTCTGCTTTTTATATAGAAAGCGATAGCCGCTTTTTAAGCTGGGCGATCCAGTTTAAAAACGTCCCCGAAAGTGGCGTATTCACCACCGCCCAGTCGTGCCAGCGGTTGCATTTTAGCGGCATCGATTCGGGTGCGGCCTTTGGCATCTTCTTCCACCAGATCATCTCTTACATACAGCGCTTTGATCTCACAGTAGAAGATCGCCTGTTTGTTGGGGCCGACCTCATGCAGGTCGGTCAGTTCTGCCAGCATGGCAACCGGTGCCTTCTCAAGGCGGGGCAGATCCCAGCCCGGTTCGTTCACCAAAGGATGCTGGATTTTGTACAGTTCAGAGTCACCATACTCTAACGTGCGGGCGGTTTCGGTCACTTCTTCTGCCTGATCGACAGAGGGGATATGAATCACCAGCTGTTTGTTCTGGCTGAGGTTGTGCCGCGTGTCTTTGGGGGTGCCATCCGGTTTTTTGCCTGCAGAGAACATCACCAGTGGCGGATTACTGCAGATGGCATTGAAGAAGGAGAAGGGCGCCAGATTGTAGCCGGAGGTTTCGTTGGCGGTCAGTACCCAGGCGACCGGACGCGGAATAATCGTCTGAGTCATCAGGTGGTAAGCTTGGTTGGGACTTAAAGTGTCAAAATCGATACGCATGGTGGCTCCTTGCAGTGTCTTTAGTTGATGTGGCGCTATTTATGTTCGGGTAACAATCACTGGGCTTGAATCGGAAGCGTACGGCCAGCTAGAGTGTACGCATATATTCCGCTATTTAAGACTGATACATGGTGCTTTTGCATTGGCAATCAACCCTGTATCATTCAAACGCTTTTTTAAATCTAACACGTAGGAAGTTTATGGCCATTAAGTCTGATAAGTGGATTCGCCGCATGGCAGAGTCTGACGCAATGATCGAACCGTTTGAGTCTGAGCAGGTACGTTACGTTGATGGTCAGCGTGTGATCTCCTTTGGTACGTCCAGCTACGGCTATGATGTACGTTGTGCGGATGAGTTTAAGGTGTTTACAAACATCCACTCGGCGACGGTAGATCCGAAAAACTTCGATGAAAACAGTTTTGTCGATATCAAAAGCGATGTGTGTATTATCCCGCCAAACTCCTTTGCCCTGGCGCGCACCGTTGAGTATTTTCGTATTCCCCGTAATGTGCTGACGGTTTGTCTGGGTAAATCCACCTACGCCCGTTGCGGTATTATCGTGAACGTAACGCCGCTGGAGCCTGAGTGGGAAGGTCACGTTACGCTGGAGTTCTCTAACACCACCAATCTTCCGGCTAAGATCTATGCCAATGAAGGTGTTGCTCAGATGCTGTTCTTTGAGTCTGACGAAGTCTGCGAGACCTCTTATAAGGATCGCGGCGGTAAGTATCAGGGACAGACCGGGGTAACACTGCCGAAAACCTGATTCAGGCCTGAGTCGCGAGTATCAAAAAAAGCACCGATTGGTGCTTTTTTTGTGCCTGCCGAAATCAGTGCCTGCTGGCTTCAGCGACTCTTTCCGGAAAAGCCAATACAGGGTGGTGTTGCGTTTCTGGTTTGTAATATTCAGCTTGGTGTTGGTTTTCAGCTTTGGCTAAGAACACTTAAAGTCCGGTGACTTTTTTTCCTGCTAATTTTGCTTTGACCAGAATGACAGGTTCTTCATCATCTTTGTTGCGCACCGGTTCAATGCGTACCAGCAGGTTGTCCCAGTCTTTTGCCAGCCAGACCAGATGCTCTACATCCATTTTGGAATGCCGCAGACTTTCCAGTTTAATGGTTTTCAGGCGGCCCATGGGAGTTTTGATAATCTCTTCGCCTACAACACGGAAGGTAAAGAACTTTATCTTTCCGCCATCGGCAACAGGGTATTTAAACAGTTTCTGCTCAGGGTGCTTTAACAGGTCATACCGAAGCTTCAGCTGATAGCTGAGAAGATCCTGCGCATTGAATGGGATGTCCATCTTCCAGGGTTTATTGTCAATATCGTTAGTGACTCTTTGCTGATCCCAGTGGAAGATCACTTTTTGTTCTTCGCTTTTACCGAAAACTTTTTGGTAGCGCCGATAGAGCAGGGGTTTTAATTGGGTTTCAGGGTCAAGCAGGAAGGTGCTGGTTTGTTGAATGCGGGCAAACCAGTTTTTGGCGCTAAAATCGAGAACCCACTGTCCGTTGCTTTTGCGGGATAAGGTGCGTTTGGCTTCAACATCAATACTGAAGCCTAGCTCGTAGGTTGTCTTATAGGTGGCGCTATAGGGCTTAAGAGGGGGAAGCGCGAAGCTGGGAACTGCAAATAGCCCTAGGGTTAAAAGTAGTATCCATTTCAGCATTGCACGCCTCCTTTGGTGCCTTGGGTGTTCGATAAGATCAGAGTTTACTCTTCAGTGGGCTCTGCTTGCAGACGGGGAATTCTGCCTTCTAAGGATACGCCATCCATATGTGGAATGCCGTTTTCCAGTTGAACACGACCTTCCATAAACCACTTAACTGCGATCGGGAAGATTTTGTGTTCCTGAGTCAGTACCCGTTTTGCCAGTAGTTCCGGCGTGTCGCCTTCTTTAATCGGCACAGAGGCCTGAATAAAGACCGGGCCACCATCCAGCTCTTCGGTAACAAAGTGCACGCTGGCACCATGCTCAGTATCACCGGCTTCAATGGCGCGTTTGTGCGTATGAAGCCCCTGATACTTGGGCAGAAGAGATGGGTGGATGTTGATCAGCTTGCCGCTGTAGCGACGAACAAAATCCGGTGTCAGGATGCGCATAAAGCCAGCCAGGATCACCAGATCGGGTTCATGATCATCAATTTTACGGATCAGGTTCAGGTCAAAAATCTCGCGACTTTTGAATTCAGTGTGGTCCAGCAGTTCAGTATGAATACCCGCAGCCTGAGCGCGTTCCAGACCGAAGGCATCAGGGCGGTTGCTGATAACCGCGCTGATGTGACCGGGGATCTCGCCACTATCTACAGCGTCGATGATCGCCTGCATGTTGCTGCCGCTGCCAGAGATCAGAATAACGATAGAGCCGGACATTACTTTTTCAGGCCCTGCAGTTCTACCTGTTCTTCATCGGCAGATGCTTCAGCGATGTGGCCGATCTGCCATGCTTTTTCGCCTTCAGCATTCAGCAGGTCGATCGCTTGCTGTGCTTTATCCTGATCGACAACGATGATCATACCAACACCGCAGTTCAGGGTGCGGTACATTTCGTACTCGTCGACATTGCCGCCGCGCTGTAGCCAGTTGAAGACTTCAGGGCGTTGCCAGCTGTTCAGATCAACAACTGCCTTGGCATTCTCAGGCAGTACGCGAGGCAGGTTTTCCTGCAGGCCGCCACCGGTGATGTGAGAGATCGCATGAACCGGCAGTTCACTGATCAGTTTCAGAACCGGCTTCACGTAGATGCGCGTCGGGGCCATCAGGGCATCGGCCAGTGACTGACCATCGATCTCTTCGTTCAGGTCTGCATTGGTGACTTCGATAATCTTGCGGATCAGAGAGTAGCCGTTGGAGTGAGGGCCGCTTGATGCCAGACCGATCAGAGCCTGACCTGTTTTAACATTAGAGCCGTCGATCACTTCGCTCTTTTCAGCAACACCGACACAGAAACCGGCCAGATCGTAATCTTCACCTTCATACATACCCGGCATTTCAGCAGTTTCACCGCCGACCAGCGCTGCGTTTGACTGCAGGCAGCCTTCACCGATGCCGTTTACGACATCGGCAGCAATATCAACATTCAGCTTGCCGGTTGCATAGTAATCCAGGAAGAAGAGAGGCTCTGCACCGCAAACAATCAGATCGTTTACACACATGGCAACCAGGTCGATACCGATGGTGTCGTGTTTTTTCAGATCCATCGCCAGGCGAAGCTTGGTGCCTACACCGTCGGTTCCGGAAACCAGAACAGGTTCGCGATAGCGGGTTGGCAGTTCACAAAGTGCACCAAAACCTCCCAGGCCTCCCAGTACTTCCGGGCGGCGGGTTTTCTTGGCAGTACCTTTAATACGTTCAACCAGGGCGTTGCCCGCGTCGATATCAACGCCAGCGTCTTTGTAACTAATCGATTTTTGCGTGTCGGTGCTCATGAAGGATCCTGTGGAATCGCAATAGGATAATCAGCGCGGGATTGTACCCTACCTCATCGCAGGGGTCACTCGCCTTTAGGAAATGCCAGTCTTTTTTTGTGGTGCTTGTCTGTTGGTGCTTTATGGCGGTGAGTTTGGGAGGCAATGCTCCTGATGATTCTTTTTCGCTGCGGGCTGTGTTGGGTGCCTGCTTCGGGTAGAATGTTCGCCAACTGGAATGCCAAGGTAAAAGAGGTTTGCATGTTTAAGGGTTGGATTCGCAGCGTGATCGCTGTGTGGCTGGGACTGCTGATATCGTTACCGGCGATGGCTGTGCAGATTGATGGGTTGTTTGAGAGTGAGCGTTTAGTTTCGGATCAATCGGCCGAGCAACGTTCGGCTGCGGTAAAGGCTGGGCTTGCTGAAGTGTTGGTTCGGGTTTCCGGACACAAGCGTACTCTGGAACATGATGCTGTTCAGGCATTGCTTGAGCGTGCTGAAAGTTATCTGGCTCAGTTTTCTTATCGTGTGAATGAAAACGAGTCGGGTGCAGACCAGGCTGCATTCCGTCTTAGAATGCGTTTTGATGGGCCTTCTTTAATTAAGGTGCTGAGCCGCGCGCGTCTTTCTGTTTGGGGGAGTAATCGTCCCAGTGTGCTGACCTGGCTGGCCATTCAGGGGCCTAATGGTCGCTTCGTAGTAAACAGTGAGAATAATCCTCTGTTGGCTGAGGTATTAGATGCTGAAGCCAGACGCCGTGGTGTGCCTATTCTGCTGCCTCTGATGGATCTTGAGGATGAGCAGTTGGTCAGTGTGAGTGATGTCTGGGGGCAGTTCAGTGACCGAATCAGCGCAGCATCCGTACGTTATTCTCCGGATGCGGTTTACAGTGGTCGCTTTTATCGGTCGGGTTCCGGATGGAGTGCATACTGGTTGGTACAGATTGGTAGTCAGCGCCAGGCGATTGAACTGAAGGCTAACGAGGTTCGTGAGCTGTTTGCTAAATCTGTTGATGCTCTGGCTGAAGTTCTGGCGGAGAAGTACGCAGTGGTTGTAAGTGGGGCCAGTTCTGGCGACTATGCTTTTAAAGTCGTTGGCCTTAAGTCCGTTGAGGATTACGCGAAATTGAATCATTATCTCAACAGCCTGCAAGTTGTGGGTCGGGTTGAGGTTGCCCGTGTTGATGAAACCGGGGTGGCTTATCGGGTAGCGTTGAAAGGGGCTGTTGAACAGTTTCTGTCTGTCTTGGCACTGGACTCGTATTTGGAACCCGATAACTCCGGTTTTGAGGGCGTTGAGCAAAGCTTCTTCTGGCGTCCCTGACTTTCCTGCGCCCTGTTGCAATCGTAAGCCGGTGCTTGTCATCGGCTTTTTTGCGAACCTATTTATTGATACAGCCCCTGTGCCAGCTGGGGTAAAAGTGGCGAGATGGAGTTTGTTATGAAGGGTGTTTGCCATGGGTAGTATTCAGCAAAGAATTATTGCAGTGGCTTTAGTGTCTGCTGTTGTTTTGTTATATCTGCTTCAGCCGATTCTGATGCCGTTTCTGGCCGGGATGTTTTTGGCTTATATGGGTGATCCTTTTGCTGATTGGCTTGAGGATAGAGGCTTGTCACGCAGATTCTCGGTTGTTTTAGTATTTTTCTTACTGTCGCTTTTCTTTGTTCTTTTTCTGTTGTTTCTTATTCCTCTGCTTGGCCGTCAGCTGACGTTGATTCAGGAGTTTATTCCTGTGGCTGTTCATTGGTTTCAGTCAACAGCGCTGCCGTTGCTGGAGCAATATACAGGTATTGAAGCGGATTCTTTCGAGTTAGATACTATTCAGAAAGCGATCACGGGTCATCTTCAGCAGGCTGGTTCCGTAGCGGGTGTTATTCTTAAGGAGCTTGGCCAGTCAGGGATGGCTCTGGTTGGAGCGGTTGTGAATATCGGTCTGATTCCTGTGGTTACTTTCTATCTTTTACTGGATTGGGATCATCTGAAACTTAAGGTGCTAAATCTTTTTCCTCGTCGTTATCAGGATAGGACCGAAGCACTTGCGATGGAGTGTGATGAGGTCTTAGGGGCTTTTATTAAGGGGCAGCTGTTGGTGATGCTCTGTCTGAGTGTGATCTATGCAACAGGTTTGTGGCTGGTGGGACTTAAGCTGGCTTTGTTGGTAGGGTTGATTGCGGGGCTTGCCAGTATTGTTCCTTATTTGGGGGCTATCATTGGTATCGGTGCCGGTCTGTTAGCAGGCTGGTTTCAGTTTGGTGATTGGTTACCGCTGGTCTGGATCGCTATGGTGTTTGGCATTGGCCAGCTGTTGGAGAGCTTTGCACTAACCCCTCTGTTGGTTGGTGATAAAATTGGCCTGCATCCGGTAACGGTCATTTTTGCCATTATGGCTGGTGGCCAGTTGGCGGGTTTTGTGGGGGTTTTGATCGCACTACCGGTTGCGGCTGTGGTTATGGTGTTATTACGTCATCTGCATGATTACTACAAGGATAATGACGATCCGGGAGAGGATGTTTCTGAAGAGAGCAGTGTAGCTGATTCTCAGGATGACGCTGAGTCTAAGCCTGTAGCATAATCATCGCAGGTAGAAATATTGACAAAAAGCCGGTATCTCATTGATACCGGCTTTTGTTTTTTTAAGTAGATTCAGACGACTTTCAGGAGATTTGAGTAGCCTCAATCTTATTGCCTGCACTGGCTGAGGTTATTAATCCCTCAATCTTGCTGATTCCTTTAAGCTGGTTTTCCATATCTTTTGACAGTTGACTGAACTCATTAGCTACGTTTCGGGTTTCTTCTGCCGATGTAGCAGAACGATGCACGACTTCATCAATCTCAGAAATGCTCTGATGTATCTGGTCCAGATGTTGTGCCTGCTGATTTGAGTTCTGATCAATCTCGGCAACAGTTCGGTTGATCTCTGCTAATTGCTGTACGACATTCTGCAGGGATTGCACGCAACGTACAGCGATTCGATTACCCTGTCCCACACTGTTAATAGATTGCTGCAGATGTTCAGAGGATTGTTGAGCGGCTTTGGTGCTGCGCTCTGCTAATTGACGAACTTCATCGGCAACAACTGCAAAACCTCGTCCCATCTCTCCGGCCCTGGCTGCTTCGATGGAGGCGTTTAGAGCAAGCAGATTGGTTTGAGCCGCGATGTCGTCGATAACCTGAATAATTTCTCCGATCGCTTCACTGGATTGGGTGATGTCAGCCATGGTGCTTTCAAACTCATTCATATCCTGTGCGGCCTTCTCTGAAAGCTGGCTGGCCTGATCTGCCAACTGACTAGCCATCGTAGCGCGTTTGGCATTGAGGTTGGCGTCAGCAACTGTAGAGTCCAGAGATACGCCAATCTGGGTTACGGCCGATGCCTGTTGGGATACGCCTTGGCTCAGAGAGTCGCTGGCAAGATTCAATCCCTGACTCCGCTCAGTCAGGTGGCTTCCGACACGGATCAGATCCTGATACACATTCTGCAGAGCGGTTTTTTCAGAAATGTCCTGAACGATTTCAACATGACCGATTTTTTCACCGTTCAGGCCAACAAGATACTTAGTCGTTACTTTAAAATCTTTATCCCACTGATTGAAAAAGGTGGTGCTTTGGCCCTGACGCAGGCAGTTAATACCACATTTTTCAGTTTGGCAGATGTTGGCTCCCCAGTTATGGCAGTTGCTGCCTAGTACAGATTCCCGGGTAACGCCCAGAGGGTCTGTAGCCGCTTTATTGACAAAGGTCCATTTCATATCTAAATCGGTAACCGATAGCGGGTTTTCTATGGCGTCAACAATCTGCTCGTAAAAATGTATTTTTTCGGCCGTTAGACGTTGGTTGTAAAACCACAACGCGGACAGGGCCAATTGGACAATGATACCTGCGATCAGTAGGGGTTGCTCAAGTGCAAAAAAGCAGAGCAGCAGCAACATGCTGGTTTGTAGCAGGTAGGCTGCCGATTTTATTTTTTTTGTCATACTTTCAGGCTCCGGCAGAGGAGAGGTTTTGTCCGTTACTCGAAACGGAGGGTATTTATTCATGGCAGCTTATCACTAAGCAGCTGATTAATTATAAGCTAGATTAGCTGCGGCTGCTTTAGTATAGGCTTTATTTTTTAATAAAGCTGTATTTTTTATTCATGAATAAGATGCTGTGTCCCACAAGGGGATTGCATCTTGACGGCGAAGGGGCCAGTTCTCGGGGGGAGACAGGATGGACTTTAGGGGGCATGGTGCCGCATGTTGTCGGCTTTTCATTTGAATATACCGGCTGTGAACCTTGATTTTCATATCTGAGTTTTAAAATCCGGCTGCAGGGATTGCAGAATCTTACCTACCTTATGCAGGGTCTCCTGATACTCACTCTCGGCCACGGAGTCGTAGACAATGCCGCCGCCGCCCCAACAGTCAAGACGGCTTTCCGTCTCACCCGTTTCAGGGTTGTCTTGCACCGATTCCAGCAGAGTGCGAATGGTGATGCTGCTATCCATTCTGCCATTGAAGCTGATATAGGCCACTGATCCGCAATAGATCGCACGGCGCTGGGGTTCCAGCTCGTCGATAATCTCCATGGCGCGAATCTTAGGTGCGCCGGTAATAGAGCCACCGGGGAAGCTGGCTGCCAGCAGATCAACGGCATTTTTATTCGCAGGCAGTTCGCCCTCTACGGTGCTGACCAGATGGTGCACATTGGCGTAGCTTTCCAGAGCAAAAAGCGCCGGTACTCTGACCGAACCCGGTTCGCAGACACGCCCCAGATCATTGCGCAGCAGGTCAACAATCATCAGATTCTCAGCTCTGTCCTTGATGCTGTTCTGCAGCGTCTCGGCAATATGCCGGTCTTCCCGGGCATCACCGGATCGGGGGGCGGTGCCTTTAATCGGCTTGGTTTCAACATGCCCCGCATGCAGCTGCATAAAGCGCTCTGGCGAAACACTGAGAATCTTAAACTGATCAAAGTCCAGATAGGCGCTGAAGGGAGCAGGGGTTGCTGCACGCATCTTCAGATAGGCTTGCCAGCTGTCACCTGTGGCCTTAGCCTGAAAGCGCTGAGCAAAGTTGATCTGATAGCAATCTCCGGAACGGATATACGCCATGATCTTCTCAAACCGGCTTTTATACTCCGGCCAGCTCAGGTTGGCGGTAAAGGGGGTTGTCAGAGAGAAAGGTGCGGGCTTGTCGCGATCGTTTGTTCTGCTCAGCAGGGCCTCAAGCTCATCGGCCTCGGACGCTGGCGCAACGAGTTCCGCGATCTGGTGCTCATGGTCGACAACCACCGCCCAGAGATAGATGCCACCGATGATCGATGGGAAATGGCAATCATCCTCCGCTGAGTCTGGCAGGGTTTCCAGCTCACGACCCAGGTCATAACTCAGGCCGCCGATAAAACCGCCTATAAAAGGAAGGTGGTAGAGGGTTTTGTCGGTTGCCTCAACACGATGACTGGTGCTGAGGCTGTCCAGCAGCTGCTGCAGTTGAGTCAGACTGTTGGCAGAGCTTTGAATCTTTTTAACCGGATTGGCACTGATGATGTCATAGCGGCCGGATGGGCTGTCCGGTTTATTACTGTCGAGTAAAACTGGCGCATCCAGATGGCGGATACGCTCAAAATAGTCGACCCCGGAACGATAGGGCAGTGATCGGGTGCAGAGTTGAGTCATAAATTAAACAATAGATGAAGGAGTCGCCGCTGCCGGATAATAAAAGGCAGTTGTCTGTAAAACGCGCTATTCTAACGGCTTTTTTTCAGGCAGCCTATTTTTGCCTGCATTATCGACCGCTCTGTCTGTTGTTTATTTTTAAGGTATCTCAATGTCAGAACATTATCAGTGTGAAACCGCTTCGTTGGATCGCCCGGATTACCGTATCTACTATCGCGTCTACCGCAATCTGCACAACCCGGATGGCCGAAAGATACTCATGCTGCATGGTGCAGGGGTTGACGGAGGCTTTACCTGGGAACCTATGTTGCGACATCTGAGCCATTGGGGAACCCTGCTGGTGCCGGATCTCAGAGGAATGGGGCAGAGTGTTCCGCTACCGGAAGGTCGTGAGGAAAGTGCTTTCACTGTAGAAGAGGTCGTTGGTGATGTTTCCGCGCTGCTGGATTATCTTGGCTGGTTTGAATCTGATCTGGCGGGATACTCATTTGGCGGTCTGGTCGCCATGCTGTTAAAGCAGCAGCGTCCTGTCGCGTTCAAAAAGACCTATCTGCTGGAGCCTGCCTTATTAGAGCGGCCCGATCTTGATGAGATGCGTGAAGTACGCGGTAACTATTCTGTGGCGGCTCAGATGATGCGCACTGAAGAACCGGTCGAGAAAGGTATTACGCAATTTCTGGATCTGATTTCACCGAAGCGCTCCAAATCGGCCCGGGTAGAGCATGCGACCGTTCACCGTCTTAAAAACCGTGTACTGGGTTTGTCATACGCTCTTGATGCGGTGACCGATGCGGTGCAGCGTCTTGATCGTGCTTCTATTTTGTCGGTTCAGGAGAATGTAGACAGTTTTGTTGGCGGTAAGAGTCTGGAATCGATGAAAGCCTGTCATCAGCAGATCGCCGCAGAGCGTGAAGACTGGCAATTTCATGAAATCGGCGGTACCGATCACTCTTTGCCGTTTCAGAAGCCTTCTAAAATTGCCGAGATTATTCAGCGCACGATTGCTTAGGGCGATTTCTCTTGTCCCTTGGTACGTTGGTGGCGTTATCGGTGTAGTAATTGCAGACACTTACCGGATTTAAAGTTTCAAAGGTAACTGTATCGTAGACAATTAATTGGGCGTGACCGCAAGGTTGCGCCTTTTTTGTTTTTATAACCTTATGATTATAAAGCAAAAAAACTGATATCAATGGATTGTTGTTTTCAGATTGTAGA
>NZ_CEYNZH010000055.1:0-23218 GCF_982874595.1 Oceanospirillum sp.
AATACCTTATCCTATATTGGATTAGGTGTTGCACTCAGAATTGGCCGCTAAGCAGGGAAAAACTGGAGAGGCGATTAAGCAGGCTCGTAATTATTGTAGAAAAAAGTCTATTCCATTTGCTGTTGTTACAAATGGTTATCAGTGGATATTGTTTCCAGCTGTACGAACAGATCAAGTTAGTTTCTCATCGTCTTCGGCAATAATATTTGACTCATTGGAAAGGATTTTGGGGGAAGAGTCAGATTATTTTAAAAGTCTATTGTCAAGAGATGGTGTGATAGACGGAAACCTTGCTATAGAATTAATTGGGAGAAATACTGATCAGTTTGAAGAAAGAAGGCTTAATCGATTTTTTAAGGGGGCAGGAACAAGAGCAGCAAATCCCATCTATCCATTGATTGAAAATGAAGTGATAAGTGCATTTTCTGATTCAATAATAAATTCAGATAAAAGCTTGCTTGAAAAGTGTTATGTGAAAAATGCAGATAGGCAGAAATTTGATAATAGAATCCAAATGCACTTGCAAAAACGAGAGCCATTATTTTCATCTCAACCTAAACGTCCAATGCGAAAAAGAGAGTCTTCATCATTAACAGAGTCCATCGCTACAGCCTCCTCAAATGCAAGGCCATTGGCAATTCTAATACTTGGAACTGTTGGAACAGGAAAAACTACTTTTTTGCAATATACAAGACGAGTTGCATCGGCAAAATATTTCGAAAAATCGAAAAGCGAAACTTATCCGCACTGGATTGATATTGATTTCAGAAATTTCTCTCAAAATGAATCACCTATTAATTTTATATATAGAGCGTTATTTGAGTATGTAAAATCTGATGAATATTTTAGTGATTATAATAGGTCGATAAAAAACGCTTATGCTAACGATATTTCGGCATTGAAAAGCGGGCCTATGTTTCTTCTGTCAAAAAATAAGGATGGTTTTGATGAGAAAATTACAGAAGTAATAATGGATGATTACAATAAAGTTAATCCATATGTTGATAAGGTCGTCGGTCATGGTGCAACCAAATGTCCTGTATTTTTAGTTATTGATAATATTGATCAATTTGAAGATGATGATACTCAGTCCGAAATCTTTTCTGATGCAATAGCGCTAGCAGGAAGATTGAATATTAATTTAATTATTGCCATGAGAGAGTCGACTTACGTAGAGCATAGAAATTCTCCTACATTTGACGCATTTGATTTTGATCCGATTCATATTGAGCCGCCAGAAATCCCTTCCGTTTTATCAAGGCGTTTTTTCTTAACAGGACAAATGCTGGAAAACAAAAAGGGGAGTTTTAAAGCATTAAACGGCGCTGATTTTAAGGTGGACGACCTGTCTGTATTTATAGATATAGTGAAAAGCTCTGTACTTGGTACAGAGATAGGAGAAAGGATTGACGTTTTATCCAATCATGATGTCCGGCTTGCCCTTAGAATGACACGTGAATTTTTAGCT
Source organism: Oceanospirillum sp. (assembly GCF_982874595.1). Classification (NCBI taxonomy): domain Bacteria; kingdom Pseudomonadati; phylum Pseudomonadota; class Gammaproteobacteria; order Oceanospirillales; family Oceanospirillaceae; genus Oceanospirillum; species Oceanospirillum sp. The sequence continues at coordinate 1,469 of NZ_CEYNZH010000055.1, forward strand.
AGAGGATATACTGATCCAGCTAAAGCACTTCGAACATTCGGAGCTACTCAAAAATACACTCTCCCTAAGCAGGAAGCATTTAGATCGATATTGCTAGGAAATCAATCAGTGTACAGTGAAGAGTATTCCGTGATTGGAAATCCGTTTGATTCAAGATTAGGGCGGTCAAATGGAGAGCTGCTTCGTATGTTTGTATTAAACGCATTGGTTAAGCAGAGCAGTAACAACGGCACCGGGTCTATAGATGGGCCAAGCATCAGAGATAATTTGAAAGCAATAGGTTTCTCTGAGTCTGACACGATGGATATATTGTCAGACTTGTGTGAGAAGCGATTTGTCCATACAAAATCACACGGTAAAGCTGAGGTTACAAGTAGTTATTTTGCTAGTCGATTAGGTGGTCATATTGTAAGAAGTTTGCTATCTGATTTTACTTTTATAGAAAATATTTTGATGGATACTTTTATTGCAGATAAAGATGTATGGGAGCGTTTGAAGTCTCTGTCACACCAAATATCCGATGAACGCAACGTTGTGTCTAGAATTAAATTGAGAGCTGAAAGATGTGAAGTATTTTTTAGTCACATGATTGGTCAGTATAAACCTTTACTAGAAGAGGCTACTAAGAGGGGGCTTGATCCTTCATGGCTTGGTAACCCCCTAGAGGAAATGTTTGCAGAGTTGAAAGAAAATATAGCTAAGGCAATTAACTCAGCGAAACGGAATTATGGGGAAAAATCTAACAAGGCATTTAATCGGAACTAAAATGGTGGGTTTGACTTAATTTCACTATACATTTTAATCCACTGTTTTATCCTGTTTAATGCGCAGTTAATCCTCACATCCTATCTCTACACTACCTACTATCTTCAATCCACGGTCAGCCATGCTGACCGTTGTTTTTCATATCACCTAAACCACGGAGTCGCTTATGACTAAGCCTCTGAACCAGTTACTGGAAAAGCTAAATCCTGACGTTGTTAAGGCTGCAGAACAGCGAGCGGAAATAGAGATTAAGAAACTGAAAACCACCATGAAGCAGGGTCAGCCAGAACCCTCTCAGGTTGAAAGCCCGAAGCCTTCAGATACTGATTGATAGATGAGAAAGACGCCATTCCCACGGAAGCACGGGAATGGCGATAGAAATCAAAAATCAGGACTTGTGAGGATGGGCGACGGTCTCTAACCGTTCAGCCAGCCAGATTTTAATAATCGACTGACGGGTAACACCGACCCGGCTGGCTTCTTTATCCAGTGATTCCAGCATCCACGCGGGGAAATCAACATTCACCCGTTTTTGCTTCTGCATAGGGCGCTTGGCCTGTGACAGATCCAGATCACCCAGAATGTCATCATCACTTTCAAACTTGGCATCAAATTCATGCGCTTTCATAGAGGTTTACCTCCGCTTTTCGGGAACGCCTGACCGAGATGATGCGGATGTGATCACCCCGATAGGTAATAACGCCAGACCAGTGTTTGCCGCTAAGCATTGCTATCACTAGAAACCTTGGCTCGTCACTGGTGTTGGCTGGAATTTCGAGCAAATCTGAGTCGTTCCATAAACCCTGTGCGGTATGGAAATCAATCCCGTGTTTTTCGAGATTGGACTGGCTTTTATTCTCGTCAAACTCAAATGTCACCATGAGTAAAATTTATACCCTTTTTACTCATTCGGCAACGTGGTATTCGCTTCTGGCTGTTGTGATGCTGACCATCCCAAAAAAACATCCCTTTATCTGTCGGATTAATTTTTAGCACTCGAAGCTCCGATAACCCAGCTATCATAGATCCTTAAACAGGATGCCTAACTCCCAAACCACCGGAGCACTAAAATGGATTTAAACGCTATTTTCGCCTTTATCGCCGTGGCGACTTTACTGGTGATCTCTCCGGGGCCGAATGGCTTTCTGATCGCTAAGACGGTGCCTCTCTCCGGCCATCGGGCGGGGCTGACCAACATTGCGGGCTTTGTGGCCGCTTTCTATGTACACGGTACGTTGTCGATATTCGGTATCTCCATTTTGCTGGTGCAATCCGCTAACGCATTTTTTGTTTTTAAGATGCTGGGGGCGGCGTATTTAATCTGGCTGGGTGTTAAGGCTCTGCGAAATGCGATCCGGCAGCCTGCCGCACAAACGACCTTGGCGGCAGAACCGGCACGAAAGCCGGTTTCGATGAAGGGGGCGTTTTACGAAGGCTTTTTAACTAACATTCTGAACCCGAAAGTATCGGTTTTTTATCTGGCGGCTTTCCCGCAGTTTATGCCGGTGGATGGCAGCGCCCTAAGCGCTTACTCACTGGTTACGGCACACTCGCTGGTCAATGTGCTCTGGTTCTCGGCCATGGTGTTTACCCTGAGCAGAATAAAATCCGCCACCAACAACCCAACCTTTAAGGTCTGGTTAAACTCGATTACGGGCGTGGTTTTTATCGGCTTTGGGGCAAAACTCGCGCTCACCAAAAGCAGCTGACGGTTTTTTGGCGGCCAGTTTAAAGTACATCATTTCTATTTGGTTTCCGGTGAGAGAGGCCGCGCTGCAGATTATTCAGTCTCATGACGGGTAACTCGCAACAGCTATTATTTTTTGCTTTTGTCGTGGGCTAAATAAGATCCTTTCTGATTGCTTGCAGGCTATAGGCTGAGGCAGATCTCTTTTTTTGCCTTTTAAGGCTCTATATCAGGGCGTTCGGGGTTCCCCTCGGGGCGGTGACATAGTAATGTCTTTAGAATTCATCAGAATAATCAGACTGTTACATATTACCTAAAGGTTGGCCTGTTTTGTCTGAGGGCAGGTCGATATATGCAGAGAAATGGAATCGTTATGAGTAATACCATCTGGACACCGGCATCCTGGAGAGAGAAAACCGCGCGACAAATGCCGAACTATCCGGATCAGGACGCCTTACAGAATGTTGAGCAGGAACTGGCCGGTCTTCCGCCGCTGGTTTTTGCCGGAGAAGCCCGTCAGCTTCAGGCTGAGCTGGCGGATGTTGCTGCTGGCCGTGCATTTTTGCTGCAGGGCGGTGATTGCGCCGAGAGCTTTGATGAGTTTTCCGCTAACCATATTCGCGACACCTTTATGGTGCTGCTGCAGATGGCGGTGGTACTGACCTTTGGTGGCCAGAGCCCTGTGGTAAAAGTGGGTCGTATGGCGGGTCAGTTTGCCAAGCCTCGTTCTTCCGATAATGAGACGGTTGATGGCGTAACCCTGCCATCCTACCGTGGCGACATTATCAACGATAACGCCTTCACCGAGGCTGCCCGTGTGCCGGACCCTGCCCGCATGGTTAAGGCTTACAATCAGGCGGCATCAACACTGAACCTGCTGCGTGCTTTCTCCCGTGGCGGTATGGCGGATCTGCACAAGGTTCACCAATGGAACCGTGATTTTGTTGAGAAGAGTCCGGCGCTGGAGCGTTATCATGATCTGGCAGAGCGTATCGACGAAACACTGGCCTTTATGCAGGCCTGTGGCATCAGCCCGCAGAATACGCCAAGCATCAACGAGACCCGTTTCTATACTGCTCACGAGGCACTTCTGCTGCCCTATGAGCAGGCGCTGACCCGTCAGGACAGTCTGACCGGCGACTGGTATGGCTGCTCGGCCCACATGCTCTGGATCGGGGATCGTACCCGTCAGCTGGATGGTGCTCATGTGGAATACTGCCGTGGTGTGAAAAACCCGATCGGCGTTAAAGCAGGGCCAACCACAGACCCGGATGACTTTATCCGTCTGCTGGATGCGATCAACCCGGACAACGAAGCCGGCCGCATGAACGTAATCGTGCGTATGGGGGCTGACAAGATTGCCGACCACCTGCCTGCGCTGATCCGCAAGGTTGAAGCGGAAGGCCGTAATGTGGTCTGGAGCAGTGATCCGATGCACGGCAACACCATCAAGGCATCCACCGGTTACAAGACCCGTGATGTGGATTCTGTGCTGGGTGAAGTGAGCCGCTTCTTTGCCATTCATAAAGCAGAAGGCACTCATGCCGGTGGTGTTCATCTTGAGATGACCGGTCGTAACGTGACCGAGTGCATCGGTGGCCGCTTTAAGATTACAGAGGATGATCTGGGTGATCGTTACCACACCTTCTGTGACCCACGTCTGAATGCCGATCAGTCGCTGGAGCTGGCATTCCTGATTGCCGACAGTCTGAAAGCTGCCCGCTGATAGTTTAAGCGGGCAGGCTAAAAAGCGAGGTGTTTTGCCTCGCTTTTTTTATGGCCAAACAGTAAGGTGTTGGCTTCTGTGTAAAGGTCAGAACCTTGGTCTTACATTTCATGTGACCGAGGACAGCCGATGTCATCCCCCCTGCGTTACCGCTATCAGACCTATGAATGCGGTCTGCACGATATTCATTTGCGTACTTTACGCGACAATCAGCAATTTTCTGATCCTGATCATTCGGCTGAGAATCTGGGTATCTCCTCTGCCAGCTGGCCGATCTTTGGCATCCTATGGCCCTCTGGTCAGGTGCTGGCGCACTTTATGCGCGAGTTTGATATCCGGGGCAAACGGATTCTGGAAGTTGGCTGTGGTATCGGGCTGACCAGTCTGATGCTGAATCAGCGTCTGGCGAATATCACAGCAACGGACTATCACCCTCAAGCGGGCGTCTTTCTGGCCGTTAATGCCGGCCTTAATGAGGGAGAGGCGATTCCCTTCGTTCGCACCGGCTGGGGAGATGCGGATTGTGGCATGGGTGATTTTGACCTCATTGTGGGCAGTGATCTTTTGTACGAGGCGGAACATATTGAGCTGTTATCGGCTTTTATCAACCAGCATGCCTCTGACCGTTGTCAGGTGATTCTGGTGGATCCGGGCCGAGGTAATCATGCTAAGTTCAGTAAACGAATGGTTTCTTTAGGTTATGTCCACAGCCAGCATAAACCCGAGCAAACCGATTATCTGGAGCAGCCCTTTAAAGGCCAGATCCTGCAGTACCAGCGGGAGCAGGCTGGCGGCTAAAACATTACTTGCTGTTCACGAAGCGCCGAGGGTTTCCCTGCGGCGCTTTTTTTGTGCGACTAAAGCCGTAATTTGCCGATAAATAGCACTTTTGTCGCCTGTTGAGATAAGGCAAGTCTGATATGGGTCAACAATAGCTGGGTAACTTCCTTTTAGGATGGCTATGCCCGTCAAATAAATAATACATAAAACTTAGTCGGGTTAAGCATTTTGTAATGCTTGTTGCAGAGCTTGATAGAGATAACCCTTGACTGAGGATTGCTGAATTGAATGCCAGAACCCCCGTTAGTACCGATAAAAAACTCTTTGTCTCAGGCAATGAGGCGGTTTCATTGGCGGCGCGGGATGCCAATGTAAAAGTCGCGGCTGCTTATCCCGGCACACCATCTACCGAAATTCTGGAATATATCTCTCAATATCCTGATATCTATTCTGAATGGTCGATTAATGAAAAGGTATCACTTGAGGTGGCTATCGGTGCCTCGCTGGCGGGAAGTCGCACCTTGTGTGCCATGAAGCATGTGGGGCTGAATGTGGCATCGGATGCGCTGATGACCCAAACCCTGATCGGTGCTGTGGGTGGTCTGGTGATTGTGGTGGCTGATGATGTGGGCTTGTCGTCATCGCAAAACGAACAGGATTCTCGCTTCTGGGGGCGTTTTGCTCATCTGCCGGTTCTGGAACCCAGTGATACTCAGGAAGCCTACGATTTTACCCGTGCCGCCTTTGAGTTGTCGGAACAGTTTCAGGTGCCGGTACTGGTTCGGGTAACCACCCGTATCTGCCATGTCAAAGGTACGTTGCAGCTGCAGCCGGCCACTGAAACCGAAGTCAAAAAGGGCTTTGTTAAAGATCGGGCGCGCCTGGTGATGGTGCCGGGTAATGCCAAAGACCGGATTCCTCTGATGCACCAGCGGGATGAAGCGCTGGCGCAGGCTGCCGAGGTTTCGCCTCTGAACCGTGTTGAGGCGGGTGAGCGCACCGATCTGGGTTTTGTAGTGTCCGGGGTGGCTTATCAGCATGTGAAAGAGGCCTATCCTGATGCGCCGGTGCTCAAGCTGGGCTTCAGCCATCCTGTTCCCTTAGAAAAGGTGAAAGCTTTCAGCCAGAGCGTGCAGCGTTTGATTCTGGTAGAAGAAGTTGAGCCTCTGCTGGAGAAAGAGCTGAAAGCAGAGGGGATTGCTCTGGAGGGTAAGTCGATTCTGCCTAAGCAGGGCGAGCTGACACCAGAGGTGCTGAAACAGGCGATTGAAGGCAAGGCCGGGGCATCTGAAACCGCCAAGCCAGAACTGATCGCAGCGGCGCAGGAGGTGTTCCCGCGTCCACCGACCATGTGTGTGGCCTGTCCTCATCTGGGGGTTTACTACACGCTGTCTAAGGTTAAGAACACCTATATCTCCGGTGATATCGGTTGCTACACCCTGGGGGCGGGTCATCCGTGGAATGCGCTGGATACCTGTATCAGCATGGGCGCATCCATGGGGGTTGCCATGGGGCTGGATAAAGGCCGTCAGCCGGAAGATGCCAACAAAAAAGTGGTGGCGGTGATCGGTGATTCCACCTTCCTGCACATGGGGATGCAGGGGTTGCTGGATCTGACCTATAACAAGGGTAATGCGACCATCCTGCTGCTGGATAACCGCGCCGTGGGTATGACCGGTGGCCAAAACGCCCCTTCAAGCGGTATCAATCTGCAGGGTGAGCAGACCGCTCAGGTGAACTTCCCGCAGCTGGTGGAAGCCCTGGGGGTGAAGAAAGAGCGTATCCATCAGGTTGACCCTTACGAGTTACCGACCCTGTTTAAGGCCCTGAGGGATGAAACCAAGATCGACGATGTGTCGGTTATTATCACCAATCAGCCCTGTGTGCTGACCGAGCGCTACAAGGCGATGCAGCCGCTGACGGTGGAAGCGAAAGATTGCACCGGCTGTGGTAACTGTCTGGATGTGGGCTGTCCGGCCATTCTGGTGACCCGCCGTGAGATGGTGGTGAAACCCAATGGTAAAGAGAAGGAGCTGGCGTTTGTCGATATCGATACCAGTGCCTGCACCGGCTGTAATCTCTGTGTGAATACCTGCGCCCCGGATGCTATCGTGCCTGCGGATTCGTTGGTGGCAAACGGCTATGAGGCTCTGCAGAGCCAGAGTATCGACAATCTGGTTGTGGAGGTGAAGTGATGGGTGCTCAGGGGATTACCAATATTTTGGTCGCCGGGATCGGCGGACAAGGGGTGATGACGGCGGCGGATATTCTGGCTGAATCGGCATTGCTTCTGGGTATGGATGTAAAGAAAACCGAAGTGGCCGGTATGGCGCAGCGGGGTGGCGTGGTGACCTCCCATGTTCGTTTTGGACCCCGGGTTCACTCGCCCTCTATCGCCTCGGGCGAGGCGGATCTTCTGGTGGCATTTGAGCCGGCAGAGGCGCTGCGCTGGATTAACCATCTTAAAGGCAGTGGCGTGGCGATGGTGAACACCTATCGCCAGTCGCCGCCGGTGGTCAGTGCCGGGCTGTTTCAGTATCCCGATGATCCGATTGAGGATATTCGGGGCGAGCGCGAGGTACATGCCTTTGATGCCGGACATATTGCGATCAAACTGGGGGATCGTCGTCTGATCAATACCATTATGCTGGGGGCGATTTCGGAGCAGCTGCCTTTTGATACTGCGGTGCTGGAAGAGAGTGTCTTAAAGCGCTTTGCCCATAAATCAGACAAGCTGGTGGAGTTAAACCGGATCGCCTTTGCGGCGGGAAGGGAGGCGGCTCAACGTAACTGAATGAGCTGCTATACAGCGTTTTAACTGTGTGACTCGTTAGAGCATTGCCAGTCCTGATTTATTGATGGGGCTGGCTTTTTTGTAGGTGTAAATTTGTAGGTGTAAAAAAGAGAAGCTCGCGAGGGAATAGGCTTGCGGGCTTCTCTTGTTGTTGGGTATCGGGCCGGGTTTACCAGTCGATTCCCTTCTGCGCCTTAATACCGGCGTTGAAGGCGTGTTTTTCATCACGCACTTCAGATACGGTATCGGCGTATTCCACCAGATCACGGTGCGCGGCACGGCCGGTCAAAATCACGGACTGATCCTTCGGGCGACCTTTCAGCGCTTCCAGCACCTCTTCAATCTCCAGATAACCGTACTTCAGCATGTAGGTGATCTCATCCAGCACCACCAGCTTGATACTCTCATCCTTTAGATTCGGCAGGGTCTTTTCCCATGCCGCACGGCAGGCTTTTTTATCCAGCTCACGATCCTGAGTTTCCCAGGTAAAGCCGGTGCCCATCACATGGACGGTCAGGTTCGGATTACCTTCAAAGATATCCCGCTCACCACAATCCCAGGTGCCTTTAATAAACTGCGTTACTGCAACCTTGTAGCCGTAGCCTAGGCTACGGGCCACCGTGCCCCATGCTGATGTGGTTTTGCCCTTACCGTTGCCGGTAATCACAATAGTGATGCCGCGTTCTTCCGTTGCTTTAGCAACTTTGGCATCAACCATCTCTTTGCGTTTTTGCATCGCCTTTTTATGGCGGGTATCACGATCAGTCATGGGGTCTCCGGTTGTGTCTTAATGCAATGTTTTAAAAGCGGTAGCGGACAGAGCTAAAGAAGGTGCGGCCTTCAGTTGCATAGCCTCTTGTGCTGACATAATCCTTGTCAGTCAGGTTTTTTATACTGGCAGACAGGTCCAGCTGTGGGCTGAATAGGTATCGAGCATCTATATTATATAAGGTAAAGCCACCCAGTTTATCGGTGTTTTTCGCATCGGTGTATCGTTCGCCGGTAAACTGAGTATCGAGACCTAATGTCAGTTGGTTGAGGGTATGATTGACACGCAGGTTGGCGGTTTGCTTAGCCCGGTAAACCAGCTGCTTTTTCTCTTTCTTATCTTCTGTATCCATAACATTGGCGTTAAAGATAACTTGAGTGTTTCCAAGATCAGCGCTTGCAACCAATTCCGCCCCCGTGATCTCGACACTATTAATGTTGCTTGGTTTCCATTTGCCACTGTCATCAGGTGCCCAGGCGATCATATCATCCAATTGAGTCTGATAGAGGTTAATGTCGAAGCTAAGATTATTGTCAGGTTTAAAACTCAGACCAAGTGTTGCAGTATCAGATGTTTCTGGCTCCAGATCTGGGTTGCCCTGATTTGGCCAGTACATGTCATTGAAAGTGGGAACCAGAAAGGCGGTGGCATAGCCTGCCTTAAATTTCATTGTTGATGACAGTTGGTAACTCGCGTCAATACCATAAGTGCTGAAATCGCCGAAGGCTTCGTTGTCATCAACACGAGCAGATAGAGCGGCTTGGTATTTTTCTCCATTTTTTTCTAAAAGGGCAAAAAGTGCTTTGTTGTCCCGAGTATCTTCATCGTAATCCTGAGTGGAATCGGAGACATCATCTTTTTTATAGTCAAAACCGGCAACTAGTAGTATCTCATCATTAACATTATGAGTTGCCTGAAGTTCAAACTTGCTTGTTTTTGTTATGTAGCTGTTCTGGTCCTCGCCAGCCAAGACCGTCTGATTATCATCGGTGTAGTAACTGGTTTTAGCATTCAAAGTCAGGTCATCAGATAGTGCTGACTCTAGACCTGCATAAAAACTGGAGTAAACAAATTCGTTAACAGCATCATTTGTGTAAATTGATTTACCTTGGTCCGCATCATAGCCAATGTATGCATTATCGTAGTCATTTTCACCGGCGGTGTATTGCATGCCTGCCAGAATAGTGTGCTTGCCTACTTTGTGCTCTGCATCCAGCTTGATAGAGCTATTGGTATAGCCGTCGTCGTCTGTACCCAAGTCTGATTTTTCTGGTTTGATATCGAATCCATCAGTTGTGAAGTGACTGATATTAGCCCTAAGTTGGCTTTGTCCATCACTGTGACTGATACTAATGGCGCTCTCATGGGTATTGTTGCCGCCTGCGCCAAGAGATATCTCAGCGTGACTGCGCTCTTGACGCTGTTGTTTGGTGAAAATCTGAATAACCCCACCAATAGCGTTGGCACCATATAAGCTGGAGCGTGCGCCACGCACGACTTCGATACGCTCTATCTGGTTGACAGGCAGGTGGTGCAGGCTGACTTCTCCCAGTGTTGCGCTACCAATCTGAACGCCGTCGACTAAAACAAGCATACGACTTTGGCTTATCCCGCGCAGGAAGAGACTGCTTTCCTGACCATATCCACCATTAGTTCGGACCTGAATGCCTGGAGTGGCAGCTAGCGCTTCAGTAACACTTTTTGGTTGTTGCTGTTTAAGATCTTCTTTGGTGATAACGGTTACAGGCATGGTGACATCAGCCTGAGACTGTTCGGTTCGACCTGCAGTAATCACAATGGTCATCGGATCTGCAGCGAAGGCAGCGGGAGATAGGGCAGCAGAAACAGCGGCAGCCAGAACAATTTTCTTCATGGTAAAACATAATCCTCAGCGCAATAGATAAGCGTGAGGGAGGGCAGGCGCAACAGCGGCAATGTCCGGTAGGAGAAAGCGTGAGTTACACCGGTGTCGCCCTCCGCAACACCGTAAATACTCGGGAGTCAGAAATAACTCCGAAGCGTTGTGAGCTGGTAACCGGGCTTGATGCTTTGCCGGATAAAGCAAAGCAACTTACCGTTGCGGGGGCAGCGCAGGATTTTCACCTGTTTCCCCAACTCAAAACGTAGGCGCATAATATAGTTATCTTTTGTTGAGTCAAGCCAGTGATTTTCAGCATGTTCATGAGCGGCTTTCATCATCGATTCAGTGAGGGGGATTAGGTGCTCTATTTACGGGGGTGATACAATGCCGCCCTTTCTTAGGCGCACAGCCTTCTTATCGCTTCTTGTAAAGTAAAGGGTTTTCTATGCTTAGTTATCGCCACGCTTACCACGCGGGAAATCATGCCGATGTGATTAAGCATCTGACTATGGCGCTGATTTTTCAGTCGATGCACAAAAAGGCTAAGCCTTTCTCTTACATCGACACGCATTCCGGTGGGGTTGATTACGATCTGCTGAGCGAGGAAGCGGTAAAAACCGGTGAGGCAGATGAAGGTATTGTGCGCGTTATTGATCACCCGGCTTTACCTGAAATCTACCGTGAGCTGATCAAAGCCTACAATCCGTCTGGTGCTATTCAGCGCTATCCTGGATCTCCGGCGGTTGCACATCACTTTCAGCGTGCTGGCGATAAGCTACAGCTGATGGAGCTGCACAATAACGAAACCAGTACCCTGAAACGTAAAGCCTCCCGCTGGCCGGATACGGCTATTCATCACCGGGATGGTTTTGAAGGTCTGCCGGGGATTGTACCGCCTGATCCTCGCCGAGGTGTGGTGCTGATGGACCCATCGTACGAGATTAAAACGGATTATCAAAAGGTCATTAAAAGCGTCACTGCTGCTTATAAACGCTGGCCAACGGGAGTTTATGCGCTTTGGTATCCTGTGTTGATAGCGGATAAGAGCCAGATGATGCTGGACCGTTTTGAGCAGAGTGGTATCCGACGCATTCTTGTTGCCGAGATCTGTCGGGAAGCGGAAGCCGATGAGACTTTCGGTATGATTGGTAGTGGCATGATGATTATTAATCCGCCTTATCAGCTCGATGCCGAGCTGACTGAGTGTCTGCCGGAATTGGCTAAAGCCCTGTTAGGCGATACCGCCGTCGCGGATGTACGCTGGCTGGTGGGCGAATAGTCTGGGAGCCTCAGGTGTAGCCGGTTCAGGAAGGGAATCGTTTAGTGAGTACCGATAAGATGGCGAATACGAATAAAGGCAGCAAGACAAAAGTCTCTTTGCTCAGGCGCTTGCTTCGTCTTTGGCGGGCTTGGCCGTTATTGCTTGTAGTGCTCGTTCTCTGGTCGCTTATTGCGCCTTACTACGTTTATTCCCGATTTAACAGTGAGCAGTCGGTTGCCCGTCTGGAGTTTGAGGCTTTGGGCGGGAACTGGTATCTGGCCTCGGTGACCCGTTTTCCTGAGTGTACCCAGCAGCGTTATCGTATTCAGGGTGATCAGTGGCAGCTGGATGCGGCCTTTCTGAAGTGGAAAGGCATTGCTGTGCTTTTGGGGGCAGATTCCCGTGTAGTGCTTGATCGTTTGAGTGGCCGCTTTAGCGCTATTGATGCTGCGAAGGCTGCCGAGCCCAGCGTTCATGAATTAAAGCCGGAGACCTGGTTCGCTTTTGGCGAGTCTCTGGTGGATGGTGCTGACAGCTTTTTAGTGGATACCCGTTTTGGTTCATCGACTTATATGTTGATTGATCCGCAAAAAAGCTATTGGGTCTACAAAACTGAAGATGCCCTGATTGCCCGAAGTCACTCCCGTCATTCAGCGACACAGGAAGACGGCGTGATGACACTGGTCATTGATCAGAGTTGTGGCCATTCTGCCCCGTCTCTTTTAGAGACGCTGGCACGCCACTGGAATCAGTGGTTGTTAAGCGCTAAACAGATATTCTGATCCTTTCTTCTGGAGTCTGACTATTTTTTTAGTCCTGGCTCTGCTTTTTCGTTCTTGCCTGTTTGCAGCGATGGAGTCTCTGTCTCTCATCGGTTGTCGTTTACGTCTTTTAGCTGAGTTATCTGCGTCCGGTAAATTTGAATTTAATAAATCTGATCAGATCGCCTAATTTTGATAGGGATACGGGGGTGCATTGAAGGCTTTGCTGCCGCTATGCTGTTGGCAGCCCTCTCGTTGTCAGGCGGGAGTTTATTCATAATGTTCAGGATTATCAGTATGGATACTTCGTTTCCTAAAGCGCAGCTTAATGTGATGAATAGTAATATCAGACTGACCAAGGAGCAGAGCGAGCAACCCCCTGCGTCAGAACGATTGAGAGCTGAAGTAAAAGAAGAGGCTCTTAATGAGGGGGGGCATAAAAGTATTGCCGAGCGTGAACAGGCGCGCAAAGAGCGTCAGGAGGATAGAGTCTCTCTCTCCGAAGAGGCTCTTAAGCGCCTTCGCGGAGAAGAAGTGACAAAGACGGAAGAAGAGGAAGACAGTCTTCCGCCTCATATTTCAGCATTAAAAAAACAGGCTGAAAAGTTAAAGGAAAAACTGGATGAGAAGCTGGAGGCCTTTGAAGAACTGCAGCGCCAGCCTAATGTTTCCCCGGAAGTTTTAGAGATGCACATGAAGGAGCTGCAGATGATGCAGGCTCAACTTTCTCAACTTAAAGAGAGCTTAGCCGAGGCGATGGAAGAAGCGGGTATTGTTGATCCTTCGGTTCTGGCTGATCTCTAGCCTCCTTCAGGATTAAGATGCATAAAAAAACCCGGGCAAGCCCGGGTTTTTGCTGAGCATTAAGCTCGCCTCATTCCGATATCGATTACAGAGAATCCAGAATATCGTTCAGAGTTTTACTTGGGCGCATTACAGAGAATACTTTCTCCATATCAGGGTGGTAGTAACCGCCCAGATCGGCTGGTTTGCCCTGTGCTTCTGCCAGTTCGGTAACGATCTTCTCTTCGTTTTCCGTCAGGGCTTTAGCCAGAGGTGCAAAACGCTCTGCCAGAGGTGCGTTTTCAGTCTGTTCTGCCAGGTGCTGAGCCCAGTACATCGCCAGATAGAAGTGGCTGCCACGGTTGTCCAGCTCGCCAACCTTACGGGAAGGTGACTTGTTGTTTTCCAGCAGCTGACCAGTTGCAGCATCCAGAGCTTTAGCCATCAGCTTAGCGTCCGGGTTGTCGTTCTTGATGCCCATCTCTTCAAGAGAAACAGCCAGTGCCAGGAATTCACCCAGTGAATCCCAACGCAGGTGGTTCTCTTCCTGAACCTGCTGTACGTGCTTAGGAGCAGAACCGCCTGCGCCAGTTTCGTACATGCCACCGCCGTTCAGCATAGGAACGATAGACAGCATTTTTGCAGACGTACCCAGTTCCATGATCGGGAACAGGTCAGTCAGGTAGTCACGCAGTACGTTACCGGATACAGAGATAGTATCTTTACCACGGATCATACGCTCCATAGAGGTACGGATCGCACGGCTGTAACCCATGATGCGCAGATCAAGGCCTTCGGTGTCATGTTCTTTCAGATACTTTTCAACTTTCAGGCGCAGCTGACGGTCGTGAGCACGCTCCGCGTCCAGCCAGAAAATTGCAGGCGTGTCAGACTGACGGGAGCGAGTCACAGCCAGTTTCACCCAGTCACGAACTGCAGCATCTTTAGTCTGACATGCACGCCAGATGTCGCCTTTCTCAACGTCATGTTGCATCAGTACGGTGCCGTCGGATTTAACAACGCGCATAGTACCGTCTTGCTTCATTTCGAACGTCTTGTCGTGAGAGCCGTATTCTTCAGCTTTCATCGCCATCAGACCAACGTTAGGCACAGAGCCCATAGTAGTCGGATCGAATGCACCGTTGGTCTTGCAGAAGTTGATCATCTCCTGATAGATACGGGCATAAGTAGACTCAGGCATGACTGCTTTTGTGTCTTTGGTCTTGCCGTCGCGGCCCCACATCTTACCGGAGCTACGGATCATTGCTGGCATAGAGGCATCAACGATTACATCGCTTGGGATGTGCAGGTTGGTGATACCTTTAACGGAATCAACCATTGCCATTTCAGGACGGTGCTCGTAGCACGCGTGGATCGCTTCTTCGATCTCTTCCTGCTGGGACTGAGGCAGGGTTTTGATCTTGTCGTAAACGCTGGCCATACCGTTGTTCGGGTTAACGCCCAGCTGTTCAAACAGCTCACCGTACTTGTCGAACACTTCACGGTAGAAAACACGTACCGCGTGACCAAATACGATCGGGTGAGATACTTTCATCATGGTCGCTTTAACGTGCAGAGACCACATAACACCATCTTCTTTACACTCCTGCAGAGTGCGCTCGAAGAAGGCGTCCAGCGCTTTTGCGCTCATGAACATGCTGTCGAAAACTTCGCCCTCTTCCAGGGCTACGGTTTTCTTAACTTCAACATTACCGCTCTTATCAACGAACTCAAGACGTACTTCGTCAGCAGCGTCCATGGTTACAGACTGTTCGCTGGAGAAGAAGTCACCGCCGCGCATATAGTCAGCGTGGGATTGAGAAGCCATGCTCCACTTGCCCATGGAGTGCGGGTACTTGCGAGCAAATGCTTTAACTGCCGGTGGCGCACGACGGTCAGAGTTACCCTGACGCAGTACAGGGTTAACAGCACTACCCAGAACTTTGGCGTAACGGGACTGAATATCTTTTTCTTCGTCAGTGGTCGCTTCATCCGGATAGTCCGGCAGGTCATAACCCTGAGACTGCAGTTCAGCAATCGCTGCTTTCAGCTGAGGAATAGACGCTGAAATGTTTGGCAGTTTGATCAGGTTACATGAAGGATCTTTAGTCAGCTCGCCCAGTTCCGCCAGTGTATCGGTTGCTTCTTGTTTCTGCTCGTCGGTCAGACGATCAGCAAAGCCAGCCAGGATACGGGAAGCAACGGAGATGTTGCTGGTTACAACTTTGATACCCGCAGCTTCAGTGAAGGAGCGCACGATAGGCAAGAGTGAGCCAGTTGCCAGCATCGGTGCTTCATCGGTGAGGGTATAGACGATTTTTTGCTCTGAATTTGGAGTTGTCATTTTTATCCCTATTGTTATGGCGTGTAGCCAAAGACCTAACACAAGATGGCTTGTGGCCATCCCAGATCTGAAGGAGTTTTATTCTGTCTGTTGGCGCTGGATTGTACTAAAAAACATCACCTTTTTATATGGTGGAGAATTACAACTTATGGCTAGTAAATATGGGTTTTTAGCCCTTTCAGGGAAATTTTTTTACAAAACAGCGGCCAGAGAACCTTTGGTCTGATAGGAAAATAGAGCAGAAACAAATCAGCCCGCAAGTTTTGTGCGGGCTAAACGCTGGAAAGAGTGGGGGTTATTCGCAGACCAGCTTAATGCAGTCTGCTGGCAGGTCGCGGTCAATATAGGCCATACCCAGCAGGTTCAGGTAGTCCATGCGATCCGCTTTCATCAGGTCGATAGCCGGTGTCGGCTGATTGTTTGCCTGATAAATACCGGCCAGAAATGCCATATAGTTTTCACCTTCTTTGACCATTAAGAGGCTGGCCGCGCCGACATCGGGTTTAACGGCGGTGTTAATCTCTTCCGGCAGCTCTATGGAGAGCACAACCGGTTGTTCAGTGCCTTCGATGCGAACACTACGGTTTCTGACGGTTTGCTGCGCCCAATAGTAGGCCAGCTCTCTGCTTTGAGTCAGAAAAACAGGTTCTGTGGTTTCGTTGTAGTGATCATCGCCAATGGTCGCCATGGTTTTCTTGGCGGCTTCTTTCAGAGCCAGATCACCGGATCGCTTCAGTCCCTGTTCCTGTATCGCATCCACCAGAGCAGATGAGGTGCCGTGATACCAGATGTTGCTTGTGGCAAAGCCCTGATCGGTTAATAAATCTTTTGCATCTTTCAGAAAAGCTGGTGTGTCAGTTGTCATAGTCGGGCCATCTGTAAAAGTTAAACAATCGGTAAAAGTTGAACTGCAAGTTCTATGGACCGCATGAGCGGTAACTCATTCTAGCGTGAAAATCAGATCAATAAAAAAAGGCGACACCTTTTACAAGGGCCGCCTTTTTCAGGGTGTCTCTGGGCCAGAAGAGTCTGACCCAGAGTGCCTCCCTTATCCAGTTTTACTGAACAACAATCGCTGTTTAGCCGAACTGGTTAGAGGTGTTTTTCGCACCGCCAGCTTTCAGAGCCATCTCACCAGCGTAGTATTCTTTGTGGTCATCACCCATGTCTGAACCAGCCATGTTCTGGTGTTTCACACAAGCGATACCCTGGCGGATCTCTTTACGCTGCACGCCTTCAACGTAACCCAGCATACCGGCTTCACCGAAGTACTCTTTAGCCAGGTTGTCTACTGACAGAGCCGTTGTGTGGTAAGTCGGCAGAGTGATCAGGTGGTGGAATACATTCGCTTCACGTGAACAGTCAGCCTGGAAGTTACGAACCCAATTGTCAGCTTCAGCAGACAGCTCAGAGTCATCGTACTCAGCGCTCATCAGGTTGTTGCGATCATAGGCAGAAACATCTTTACCTTCTTTCTCCCAGGCATCAAATACCTGCTGACGGAAGTTCAGCGTCCAGTTGAATGATGGAGAGTTGTTGTAAACCAGTTTCGCATCCGGATGTACTTTACGAACTTCATTCATCATGTCACGGATTTCGTGAACGGTAGGTACCGCAGTCTCGATCCACAGCAGGTCAGCACCGGCGTTGATTGCTTCGATGCAGTCAAAGACGCAACGCTCGTGGCCAGTGCCCTGACGGAACTGGTACAGACCGGAAGGCAGACGCTTAGGACGAACCAGCTTGCCGTTACGGCTGATCAGTACATCACCTTCAGAAGTCTGCTCTGGAGTAACTTCTTCGCAATCCAGGTAAGAGTTGTAAACGTCACCCTGGTCGCCTGGCTCACGAACAACTGCGATCTCTTTAGTCAGACCAGCACCTTCAGAGTCAGTACGGGCAACGATGATACCATCGTCTACACCCAGTTCCAGGAAGGCGTAACGCAGAGCACGGATTTTCGCGTGGAAGTCAGCGTGAGGAACCGTTACTTTACCGTCCTGGTGACCACACTGCTTCTCGTCAGCAACCTGGTTTTCGATCTGCAGTGCACAAGCACCTGCTTCGATCATTTTCTTAGCCAGCAGGTAAGTCGCTTCTGCGTTACCGAAACCAGCGTCAATGTCAGCAATAATCGGAACAACGTGAGTTTCGTGGTTGTCGATCTTGCTCTGGATTTCTGCTTCCAGCTTGCTGTCGCCCGCTTCACGCGCTTTGTCCAGTTCACGGAACAGACCGCCCAGTTCACGGGCATCAGCCTGACGCAGGAAGGTGTACAGCTCTTCAACCAGATCCGCTACAACTGTTTTTTCGTGCATAGACTGGTCAGGCAGAGGACCGAAGTCAGAACGCAGTGCTGCAACCATCCAACCAGACAGGTACAGATATTTACGCTCGGTAGAACCGAAGTGCTTTTTAATAGAGATCAGTTTCTGTTGACCAACAAAACCGTGCCAGCAACCCAGAGACTGAGTGTATTTGGTTTTGTCTTTGTCAAACTCAGCCATGTCGCGACGCATGATGCCAGCAGTGTACTTAGCGATGTCCAGACCAGTTTTGAATTTGTTCTGAGCGCGCATGCGTGCTGCAGATTCTGGGTTGATTGCATCCCAAGGAGAACCGTTGGTTTCTTTCAGTGTTGCTACTGCGTCGATGTCTTGTTTGTAAGTTGACATGCTTTTTCCTCTACAGAGTGTGCCTGTTAGGTTGTTGCCTTAGGGCCTCACCGTTACCGGGGAGTAAACATTCCGGCAACGTTGTGCCTGAAGCCCTAAGGTATCCTTTGTTCCGCTTCGATGTGCCGTCGGAGCAGATCCATTCTTGTTGTGCCTGTGCATTTCAAAACAGGGATTATGTTGTTTTGATCACCTTGGCATCGACTCGATTTAAGTGTCTGAAACTTTCCTGAAAAATTTATCTTCCGCTTAAAACGAGTGTTTGTCGTTTTGTGTGTTTTTACTATGCCCTAAGCTGCGAACCCTTTGCAAACGCTACTTTGGGCTATATAAGTTGTTGTAACTAGGCTACAAATTGTTTTCTGTAGTCTGACTACCGTTTGAATGAATTTTCCTTGCTGCATTGCAATAGTGTTGTAGTTTTACTTTCAGAAATGACCGTTTGATGAACTGGTGTTTTTGCCGGATTTTGCAGGATTGTCGACAATCTTTGAGGGTTGAAGCGTGGCTGAAAATTCTGACCGGATGCCGGAACAAGGGGAAAGGGGGCATAGGTACTTATAGCGGGCTGTTACAGATTGTTAAACAGAGGCGGGGGTTTTCAGTTTTGAGGGACCGAGTGACAGTCACGGTTCGGAAACCGTGACTGTCAACAATGGTTTAGTCACTAAGATAGAGTGTGCCGCGATTGATCAATTCAAGGACTATTTCTTTAAATTCATTTGAAGATGAATATAATTCACTTTGAGTCAGGTATTTTTGCTCAGTAAGAAAGATCACTACCTCCCGATCTGTCGCGGAAACGTCAAATCCATTGCCATCTGCAAAGAGTAAAAGGCCATTTTCGGCTTCGGAAAAGGCTATTCGGCTACCTTCACTCAGACAAATTGCTAATCCCTGAGCGATTTCCTGCTCCATTTCAGTCATTGTCAGTGCTTTTTCCGCCGGAACTAGCTGATCCAGATACTTGGGTTGGGTCATATAGCGGCCAAACCAGGCTTTGATCGTGGCTTTATCCGAAAGCTTTTCCTGAATAATGGCCTGTACCCGCCGGATAGCATCATCACCAATTTCACCGGTGTTGGTCTGTAGCTGGATATCCGGATCTTTATAGCGGTCATCTTCGCACAGGGATTCGCCAATATAATCCGCCAGAGAGGTGATGATCTCATCAGCGGAGGGGGCGCGGAAACCCACAGACCAGGTCATGCAGTCATCGGACTGAGAGACACCGTAGTGTGCCAGCTGTGGCGGCAGGTAAAGAAGGTCGCCCGGTTCGCAGATGAAGGTTTCTGTGGCATCGAATTCCTGGAGAATACGCAGCGGTACATCCGGGATAAACGGAGTTTTATCATCAGCGAAACCACCGATCTGCCAGCGACGGGTACCTTGTGCCTGCAGAAGAAACACATCGTAGTAGTCGAGGTGTGGGCCAACGGTACCTTCTTTTGGCGCGTAACTGATCATGATGTCATCGACACGCCAGCTGGGGATGAAGTCAAAGGCTTCCATCAGGGCCGACACTTCTGGAATGTAGTGATCTACCGCCTGAACGAGCAGTGTCCAGTGGCTTTCCGGCAGTTCATTAAAGCGCTCTTCTTTAAACGGGCCGTTTTCCAGATGCCATTTTTCACCGTTCGGGCCGGTTTCCATCACCAGACGGGATTCCACCTGCTCTTCCAGTGCCAGCCCTGCCAGTTCATGTTCATCAATGGGGGATTCAAAATCCGGGATCGCATTTTTAATGAACAGTGGCTTTTTCTGCCAGTAATCCCGCAGGAACTCTTCGTAACTGATATGGCGCAGCAGGCTTTCAGGGAGTTGTAACATGGTTGTTTTTCCGGAAATAAAATCTGATGAATGAAGATGCTGACAAGAGCAATCGATGTCATTAAGTAAAACAGCTCACAAAGAAAAAGGCCCTGATAGATATCAGGGCCTTTTTCGGATCGTGCAAAAAACTGCGCCGAACGGTTAAAACCGTTTAGATCGCTTTTGCCTGATCGATCGCGTTACCGATGTAGTTGTGCGGCGTCAGCTGCATCAGCTCATCTTTCGCTTCCTGTGGCATGTCCAGAGTCTGAACAAATTCCTGCAGGGTTTCTTTTGTGATCGCTTTACCACGGGTCAGCTCTTTCAGCTTCTCGTAGGGTTTTTCGATGTTGTAACGACGCATAACCGTCTGAATCGGTTCAGCCAGTACTTCCCAGCTGTTTTCCAGATCGGCATTCAGGCGTTCTGCGTTGGTCTGCAGCTTGCTGATACCTTTCAGGGATGCCTGATACGCGATCAGGGACTGACCAAAACCAACACCCAGGTTACGCAGAACGGTAGAGTCGGTCAGGTCACGCTGCCAGCGGGAGATCGGCAGTTTAGCGGCCAGATGCTGCATGATAGCGTTGGCGATACCCAGATTACCTTCGGAGTTTTCAAAGTCGATCGGGTTAACCTTGTGCGGCATAGTGGAAGAACCCACTTCGCCGGCAATCGTGCGCTGCTTGAAGTAACCCAGAGAGATATAACCCCAAACGTCACGATCAAAGTCGATCAGAATGGTGTTGTAGCGGGCGATCGCATCAAACAGTTCAGCGATATAGTCGTGTGGCTCAATCTGAGTGGTGTATGGGTTGAAGGTCAGACCCAGGCTTTCCACAAAGATTTTGGCATTTTCGGCCCAGTCGATAGACGGATAAGCCGACAGGTGAGCGTTGTAGTTACCAACGGCACCGTTGATTTTGCCCAGCAGCTCAACCGCTTCAACCTGTTTAACCTGACGCTGCAGGCGAGCGGCAACGTTGGCCATCTCTTTACCCAGAGTCGTAGGTGATGCCGTCTGACCGTGGGTACGGGACAGCATAGGCTGTTCTGCGTTGGCGATAGCCAGCTGGCGGATCGCTTCAACCACTTCTTTCATGGTTGGCAGTACAACATTGTCCAGCGCGCCTTTCAGCATCAGGGCGTGGGACAGGTTGTTGATGTCTTCTGATGTACAGGCGAAGTGAACAAACTCTGTAATTGCCAGCAGTTCGCTGTTGCCTTCGATACGTTCTTTGATGAAGTACTCAACCGCTTTTACATCGTGGTTGGTGGTACGTTCGATCTCTTTGATGCGCTGAGCATCTTCTTCGCTGAAGTTAGCAACCAGGTCGTTCAGAATCTGGTTCGCGTCTGCACTCAGGGCAGGCACTTCTGCGATTTGATCGTGATCGGCCAGACGCTGTAACCAGCGGATTTCAACTTCAACACGGGCACGGATCAGACCAAATTCACTCACCCAAGGGCGCAGGTCAGCGGTCTTAGAGCCATAACGGCCATCAACGGGGGATATTGCGGTAAGGCTGGAAAGCTGCATGTTTGTTACTGCTCTCTATAAGCTGATTTCATGAAGTGCGCAATCATACCTGAAACTGAATTTTATTACAGGACTAGCGCGCATATTCTCAGGCTAAGGACGACTCTTAAGGCGTTGCCAGAAAACTAAAGGCTGGCATAATGTCTAGTCCTGATATAAGTTGACACTTTTTTACAGCGCCCGATGAACCTC
>NZ_CEYNZH010000056.1:0-23101 GCF_982874595.1 Oceanospirillum sp.
AGGATGATTCCAACGAACAAGCGCCTCTACTTTAACAGCACGTCCTTTCTGATCGACTACGGGCTGATAGTGCAATTCAAACTCTTTTCTCTCCAGCGCTGAACGAAGATCATTCTGTAGCAGCTGGCGACGCTCTGCTTCCTGCTGCATCAGGGGCGTAAAGAAACGATAGGTATGGCGACCCGCTGACTTCGCGGCATACATCGCCTGATCAGCATTCTGAAGCACCCGTGTTAGCTCCTCTCCATCATCAGGGAAGATGGTTACACCAACACTAGCCGAAATATGTGCCGCTTTGCCATTAAGGTCGAAAGTCTTCGACAAGGATTCAATAATTTTTTCCGCAACCTTGCCCACATCATCGACTGAAACGATAGAGGGCAGCATTACAGTAAATTCGTCGCCCCCAAGACGGGCAACAGTGTCAGATTCACGGGTATATTTTTTTAGCCGCTCAGCCACCATTTTAAGCAAGCTATCACCAGCTTCATGCCCCAGGGTGTCATTAACTTCCTTGAAATGATCCAGATCAATAAACATTAACGCGCCGCGATCTTTAGGATAGCGACGAGCTGATGTGATCGCCTGTGTCAGCCGATCATTAAACAGAACCCGATTAGGCAGACCTGTCAGAGCGTCATAATTGGCCTGATAGCGGATCAGCTCTTCTTTTTCTTTCCGGTCCGTAATATCGGAGAAAACCGCAACATAGTTTTCAACTTCATGATACCGGTTCCTCAATGCCGTGATCGATAACCATTCGACATAGAGCTCTCCATTTTTCTTACGATTCCAGACCTCACCCTGCCAGTTACCCGTGCTTTGCAAACTGGCCC
Organism: Oceanospirillum sp.; assembly: GCF_982874595.1. Lineage (NCBI taxonomy): Bacteria > Pseudomonadati > Pseudomonadota > Gammaproteobacteria > Oceanospirillales > Oceanospirillaceae > Oceanospirillum > Oceanospirillum sp. Next base: position 837 of record NZ_CEYNZH010000056.1, read on the forward strand.
ACATCACCTTATAAAACTCATCAGACTGCTTGCCTGAACTAAGGATAGATGGTTTTTCGCCCAGCACTTCTTCTGCCTGATAACCGGTAATGCGGCTAAAAGCCTCGTTTACAGAAACAATACAATTCTGAGCATCCGTGACCACAATTGCTTCAGCAGTACTTTCAAAAACCGAAGCTGCTAATTTAATACGCTGATTACTGAGATAAGCTGCAGTTATATCCTCACCAAAGCCAGCAAGATTCTTAACCCGCCCCTGATCGTCATAAGTCGCAAAGGACAAACTTCGTACCCACTTTACGCTGCCATCTGGAAACTGAATGCGAAACTCGACCTGCAAAGGCTGACGGGACACAGTACTCAACTGATCAACCAAAGCCTTGTCCTCGACAACCACGTTGGAGAACAAAGGCTCTTGCCCGGTCAAAGCATCCTGTGGCGACAAACCTGTAACCTGACGATATCCGGGACTTAAAAACTCAACCTGACCACTCTCCGGGTCAGACAACCAGAAAAAACCGGGCACATTCTCGGCAAAAAGACGAAACTTCTCTTCACTTTCCACAAGCGCGGACTGAACTTCGAGCATCGAGGTAATATCAACCATATCCACAACGAAACAATCTTCGTTTTGGAAACGAATCAACTGAAGCCCAATAAGAAAAGTACTGATTTCGCCACTATCAACCCGGCGAAGCCTTAAGGAAAAGTTACTGAGATGCTTATCTTTCTCAACCCGCTCCAGAACCTCTTCCCTGTCTTCGGGCGAAGGATAGAGCTCAACAATAGAACGTCCAATCAGCTCCTCAGGCTCAATACCCAGCATACGTTTAGAAGAAGGATTACAGAAAAGAACCTTACCATCATCGGCTCGGGTGATCATGATCAGGCTTTGCGCAGCATCGGTAATCGCCGAGAGCTGTGCTTCCCGCTGCTTCAGCTCGCGCTCAATCTTACGACTGGAAGTTACATCCTGAAATGTACCGAACACCCGAACAGGTCTGCGATCAGTGCTAAGCTCGACAAAACCTTCCGAGTGAATCCAGCGTAGGTCAAAGTCAGCCCGCATCAGACGAAAATCAGCCTGATATCGCCCTCCCCGCTTCATCGCTTCATCAATTGATTGCTCAACAGTCTGACGATCATCGTCATGCACATACTGCATGTAACCATTTTTTGTAAGTGAGGGGTCGCCCTTTTCAAGTCCAAACAGACGATAAGCCTCATCAGACCAAAAAATATCACCCTTACTGATATTCCAGGACCAGTTACCGATTCGACCCACCCTTTGCGCCTGATCCAGCATCAGCTGTTGGTTTTCAATAAGACTGACAGACTTCAGCTCTTTAAGGCGCAGCCAGAGGATCAGAAAAATAATGCCAATAAGCACTCCGGCAGCTAACTCAATCCAGAGCCGGGAGGACTTCTCAACAAATGAATCTTCCCTGATACCGGCAACAATCTGCCATTGAGCACCGGGTAAAGAAAAGCTGTAAGTGATATCAGAAACACTGAACAGAGAGGGAGAACCAAAAAAAACAGAGGCCGGTTTTCCATTGCGAATCGTACGTACCGCAATATCGATATCCCTGGAAACCTGCCCCAACCCAGACGTTTCATACAACGGATTCAGCGCGATCGGGAAAAACAACAGGGCCGTCCTGTGCTGACGCCCACTGCCCTGCAAGGGCAACCACACATGCAGGAAATCAACTCCATTGGGCTCAGTCACCGGTCCTGAGACAAAAATCTTTCCGGTTTCGACCGCTTGGCGGGCAAGCTCAAAGTCCTGGGAGTCAACTTCAATAAAACTATCCAGCAGATCCAAGTTGATCGCATCAGGATATCGGTGAGTATATTGAAAGGAACTGGATATACGGTAAACCGTATTAACCATGTCATTGTTACTCAGAAAGAGGTTAGCTGTTTCCGCAAAATCCGCCTGGGAAATATCGGGCTTGATAGAAAGGTAGGCAGCAAGCCCCTGCAAACTGGCCAGGTTAGAGCGAATCACACTTTCGATGCTCGCCCCCGCCTCAGAAATACGGGCGCGAGTCTCTAAAACCCGTTTCTGACGCAATTGCTCTAAATAGGTTGACTCGACGTAGAAGGCACTGCCGATAACGGCAAAAGCGGCAAGAGCGGCAAAAAACCAGTTGAGCAAATAGGCACGACTGTTCACAAGGGAAGCCTTATTTATCTACGCGAGACGAGCAGTCTCGTTCTCAGGAGGAGCAAAATGCTAACAAAATCAAAAAGTAAGTGATACTTTCTTTGTTAAGAAACTCATTATGTCAGAACGAATTTTGATCCCTGTTAACATTATTTAGCAATTCCTGAACCAACTTTGACGGTGTGCTGCCTTTAACATGCTGATAGATTCTCGTCAGCTGCTGCTCGGTAAGCCCCTGCACCGTCTGAGCGGCGGAATACTCAGACGGCATCGTGATCAGTAAATCAACCTTAGACAAGAGGTCAGCATCGGCCAGATAGCCTAATAATTCATGGATAGGAAGATCATCCGCTTCAGAGTCACAAATCAATAACTGATACTGCCCCTGAAGGGCTGACTCAAGAAACCCAATACCGGTATCTGTAAATTCAAGATCACACCCCGCCAAAAGCTGCTCCAATTCAGGGCAACATATATCCATCTTGTCTCCCGAACACAAAACCAGTACCCGTAAATGGTCGGCACCAGTACCCGCCCCCTCTCTAGACTCAGACATGTTTTCAGAAACCGTCGGAAGGCAGAGCGTAAAGCAACTGCCCTCTCCTTTAATACTTTCGACACTCAACCGTCCTTTCATCAACTCTGCAAGCTGCCGGGTAATCACCAAACCCATTCCGGTGCCTTCAATATCACTATTCTCTGCATGAAGTCGGTTAAAAGACTCAAAAAGATGGGACAACTCATTTTCATTCATTCCAATCCCGGTATCACGAACATCAATACAGACTGCCGATTCACCTGACCGATAAACCTTAATGAAAACCTGACCTCCGGAGCGGTTGTACTTAATCGCATTCGATAAGAGATTCAATAAAATTTGCCGTAACCGCCCTGCATCGGCAAACACCGATAACCCTGACAGGCTTTGAGGGTCCATTGAAATAGCGATATCTCTTTGTGCTGCCAGTTGCTGGGTTACAGAACAGCATGCTTCGATCAGCGGATCCAGGGAAAGGACCTCAGACTGAAGGTCTATCCGCCCCGCCTCAATACGCTCAAGATCCAGAACCTCATTAATAAGATTCATAAGATGATTGCCAGCGACCTGTATCTCATCCAAAAAACCGCTCTGCTCTTCATTGACAACAGAATCAGAAAGCAAACCCGTGAAGCCGAGAATAGCATTCATCGGCGTTCTCAACTCATGGCTAACCCGAGACAAGAACTCGGTTTTCGCCCGACTGGCTTTCTCCGCAGAATCCTTGGCTCGCAATAATTGCTGCTGGGTTGCCGCAATTCGGGTATCACTATCAATAGCTGCAATCAGGTTTGCGCAGGTGGTAAACATCGGCTGCAAAAAACGGACTAACTCATGATCATAACCATTCGGGCGATTCGCCAGACCGATCATGCCGACCATCTGCTCACCTTTCATCAGAGGCACACCCATAAAGGCGTTCATATCAGGGTGGCCAGGAGGCAGCCCGCCTGCCCGTGTATCCGCTGACGGATCATTACAGATCAAGAGTTCACCGGTTTTAAGCGAATAACCAAAGAGGGTATCAAGGTTGTGGAACTCCATTCCCTCATCCCGCACTCGCTGAAAAAGGGCTTTTGTCTCTTCGTTCCAGGCAATATCCGTAATACTGTAGGTTTTCAGATAGGGGGAGCCATCAGCATTCCGAAGCACCTGGCCGATAAAACCGTATTCACTGTCAGTAAGGCTAAGTACCTCATCAAGCAGTGTTGAAAATATCTGGCGACGATCATCGCCAGCAAAATAACGCAACTGAGAGGTATAAATAGACGCAAGAAGTTTGTGATGGCGCTTAAGGCTTTTCTGCGTCTCAAGGCGCTCGGTAACATCCGTATACACTCCGAGCATTCCCAGCGTTTGATGATCCTGATCCAGAATTGGCAGGCGGCTAATCTCGATATAGCGCATCTTGCCATTATTCATGTAATAACGACCACTTCCGCTGACCGTTGGCAATCCCGTCTCAACGACAGTTCTATCGAGATTCTCAACCAGAGCCGCCTGATCCCGATTGACATAGATATCCCGCTCACTTTTACCAATAATCGCCTCTTCAGGGAGGTCAACATCTTCGCAATATTTACGATTCACACCGGCTATTTTGAGATCAGCCCCCTTCCAGTAAACTCCAATAGGAATAGTATCCAAAACTAACCTAAGCATGTTACGGGTTGCCAATAGCGTCTTCTCACTTGCTTTACGCTCTGTAACCCGCTGAATATGACCGATAATTCGAGTGACAACATCCTGATTCTGGAGAGGGTTACCCTGTATCAGTAACCACTCAACCTGACGATCATCATTTTCAATTCTGCACTCAATCGAAAATGACTCCTGGGTACTTATAGAGGTATGTATCGCACGATTAAGCTCGGAACGGTCATCTGCCTGCAATCGGCTAAAGAAGATACCCAGCCCGACAGGGCCGCGATCGGGATCAAGCCCATTGAGCCGAAGCGCCATTTCCGTAGCCATGACCTGGTCAGTACGTATCTCCCACTCCCAGGTACCTATAAAGGCAAAAGACTGGCTCATTTCCAGTCGCTTCTGAGCGTTGAGAAGAGACTTTTCTGACGCTTTCTGCTCACTGATATCACGGACAATCACAGTAAAAAAAGCGGCTTGACTGGTTTGGGTCTGGGAGATAGAGACGGCAACAGGAATAGCTCTACGATCAGCCCGAATCCCGGTTGCTTCAATCTCCTGCCCGCTGGCACTGGCCAGATAGTCCGCGGTGAGTCGTTCGCGTCCATCCAACCAGATGGAATCCTCCAGCAAGTGTCCCACCAGCCTATCCTGCTGACAGCCAAAAATACGGGTTGTCGCAGGATTACCACTGAGTATGACACCCTGACTGTCTACCGTAAAAATGGCATCCCAGGCGGTGTCGATAATCGCCCGGTGCTTCGCTTCGCGATCAGCAATTTCAAGCGTATTATGCTCATGCACCGCTTGCAGCTCTTCCGCAAGAATCTTCCGCGCCTGCTCCTCTTCGCGGCTTCTCGCTGCAGACCAGTAAGAAAGAATAAAGAAGAAGCTGAGACTGATCAGCACCACCAGCCCAAGAAAGCTGAGAAAAGTCCATTGCATTTTCCGCAGTAGCTTCAATCCTTCTTCAGCAGACTGCTCCAGAGCCAACCCCATCTGAAGCTGAGTTTCCCAGATCCAGGCACCAATTTTTCTTTTCCCATCTCGCCCCTGAAAAGGTTCCCGAACATAAATCCCAAAGTTTTGGCTGCCTACCTTTCCAGCTAAAGGCGTTTTTTTAGGCTCGGCTGGCCGCCGGTCAGCTAGCTTACCGAGCAAAGTGCCTCCGGAAAGCTCAACAGCTGGCAGAAAATCGTCCAGATCTCCCCGGCCTGGAGTCAACACGATACCGTCCCGATTAAAGGCATAAGCTTCACCCGTTTCAGAGAACGAAGACTTATGGAAAACCTGATTGAAACTCACTGTCGGATCAACTTCAAAAACCAATAATGCGACAGGTTTACTGGCGGCATCTTTCACCGCTGCAGCCACATAGATGGCCGAATGATCCTCCCCCATAAACCTTGCGGGATGAGTAATAACAGCCAAGCCGCCCCAAGCCTGTTTCAGGAGATAAGGAAATGCCGTCAGAGGCGTCGTTAAACCCATATAATCTGAACGATCAGTCGCAAGAATATTGTTTCCGGGTCCAACCAGATAGAAATGCCGAATCTCAGGGTCAGAAATAACAGGGCGTAAATAATCGACCAAAGAAAAACCACTGAGCTTTATAAGAGACTCGTTTTTACCTTCAGTGATGATGCGGGCATCACGAATCAGTTTCGGCTGACGCGCCCAGGAATAAACATAACTTCTTTTCGAACGCCCCCAGGCCGAGAGACTTTGATGCAGAGTACCAATCTGACTTTTCAGGTTTTGCTCTACCCGCTCATAGTAAAGAGACTGCAAATGGCTGTAGCTGCTATAGGCAGCCACTGAGAGCAGAGCAAAGACAAGCAGTAATGCATAAAATTTTGTCCATGGAATATTGAAAGAGAACTTTGGCAAAATTAAATCCTTGTCAGAGCAGCCCGAACAGTCTTAAAAATCGATGCAGTGTCCGAATGAGTCTATTAGGTACGAGTAAAATAAGTATGAGTTTTAGCCTAGCCGCAAAAGGCCAAGAAGTCATTGAAATATAACTTATATTCGGCACTCATCAGAGTTAAAAATCCCCCATTAAGAAACATGAAATGTCATTCACATGTCATAGGACTGTTACATTTAAACTTTAGCTTAATGATCTATATCAAATCCTGACCGCGCATCAGAGATTAAATATCAACAACTATATGGATCTGAGAGATGAGTAACTTTGAACAACAGGATGACCTGAATCACCCGGTAACCACAACACCAGAGTTCACCCGAATTATAGAAGAAGGCCTCAGTCGACGTCAGTTTATGGGCGGAGCTGCACTTCTCGGGCTCAGCACTCTGGCAGCAGGCTGCACCCCCATGGGTATTGGTTCCGGAACCGGCCATTCTTCGTCGATAGGCCCGGATATTGGCTTCAAAGCTATTCCCGCCTCAACTACCGATACCATTACCGTACCTGAAGGTTATCGATGGGAGCGTCTGATTTCCTGGGGCGACCCTCTGTTCTCCGATGCAGCAGAGTTTGCCGATGGCGGCAGGAACAGTGCCTATGATCAGGAACGCCAATTTGGAGATAACAACGATGGCATGAGCTTCTTCCCCTTGTCGGAAGACAGAGCCATCATGGCAATCAATAACGAATATACCAATTACGAATACCTGTTTTCTCACCAGGGTAAACAGATGTCCCGAAACGACGTCCAAAAGGCACAGGCCGCCCACGGGGTATCGATTATTGAAGTTCGAAAAATCAACGGCAGCTGGAAAGTGGTTAAAGACAGCCGATTCAACCGCCGCATCCATGCGAATACCCCAATGGAACTCACCGGCCCTGCTGCTGGCAGCAAGTTACTCAGAACATCTGCCGATGCTTCCGGAACAAAAGCACTGGGTACGTTTAACAACTGTGCCAACGGTCAGACCCCGTGGGGAACCTACCTGACCTGTGAAGAAAACTTCAACGGCTACTTTGGCAGTGACTCTCCGATTAACCTGGGAGCCGATGCAAAACGCTACGGTATTGGAGCAAAAGACGCGGGCTATCAATGGCACAAGCATGACAGCCGCTTTGATTTGTCTCAAAACCCTCAGGAACCGCATCGTTTCGGATGGGTTGTCGAAATCGACCCTCAGAACCCGGACAGCAAGCCCAAAAAACGCACCGCTCTGGGTCGGTTCAAGCACGAAAATGCGGCACTGACCATTAATAAAGATGGTCATGTCGTCGTCTATCTGGGTGACGACCAACGAGGTGAGCATCTTTATAAGTTTGTCTCTAAAAACCGATATAATCCGGATAATCAGGCTACCAACCGTGACCTGCTGGAAGAAGGCACTCTGTACGTAGCCCGATTTGAAGCAGAACCAGGCAAGGTTGCTGGCCGCGGACAGTGGATTGAGCTGACGTTTGGCAAAAATGGGCTAACGCCTGAAAATGGCTTTGCAGATCAGGCAGAAGTGCTTGTCTTCGCCCGTCGTGCCGCAACTCAGGTCGGTGCAACCACAATGGATCGCCCTGAATGGGTTGCGGTTCACCCATCAGGCCAGCAGGTATTCTGCACACTGACCAACAACAAAAACCGTGGCAAAGAAGGTCAACCGGTTGGTGGGCCTAACCCCCGAGCCAAAAACCATTACGGTCAGATTGTTCGCTGGCAGCCGGAAAACAACGATCATACGTCATCAGAGTTCAACTGGGACCTGTTCGTGATGGCTGGCAACCCAGAGGTTCACGGAGATTCAGCTTACGGTGGCTCCGCGAATATCAACAAAGACAACATGTTCAACAGCCCTGATGGACTGGGATTTGATGCCGATGGACGCCTGTGGATTCAAACCGATGGCAAATATTCCAATCAGGGAGACTTTGCCGGCATGGGTAACAATCAGATGCTCTGCGCAGATCCCGCAAGCGGTGAGATTCGTCGTTTCCTCACAGGCCCCGTGGCCTGTGAAATCACCGGTCTCACTTTTGCTCCGGACTATCGGACACTCTTTATTGGCGTTCAGCACCCGGGAGAAGACCTGCAACCGTCTCACTTCCCCGGTGGCGGTAAGAGCACTCCGCGCTCATCTGTGATTATGATCCAGCGGGAAGATGGCGGCATCATAGGCACATAAGTCAAAAGTTTAGTCAATTCAATACCTCTCAAGGGCAGCTTTAAGCTGCCCTTTTTAGTATTCTTCCTCTATATTTGTCAGTAATGGTGCCGTGCAGCGGCCCCAAAAAGCAGTTAGAATAAAAAAAATACACCTAATTATAATTATGAACGTAATCAATAAATTACGGTCAAACATCCCCCAAGCTGGCAAGTAACTATACGATCAATAAGACCGTTATCGATTGAACAACAAGATGGACAAAACAGGAGCTACCCTTGTTGAATGACCTGATCTGGATACCACTGTTACCCTTATTGGGCACCCTGGTACCCCTCTTTGCATCAAGGTTAAGCCGCAGTGCGTGTGCTTTCCTTACTGCAGGCCTTCCCGCCCTTGCTTTAGTTTTGGTTTTACAACTCGCACCGCAGGTGTTTGAAGGTGAAACCATTCGCCAGAGCCTTGAGTGGATACCTCTGATGGGGCTGGAACTTGCTTTCCGGCTGGATGGTTTAGCACTGCTATTTACCCTGCTGATTTTGGGAATAGGCTTGCTGGTTGTGCTTTACGCACGCTACTACCTGTCTGAAAACGATTCGATGGGTAAATTCTACGCCTATCTAATCCTCTTTATGTTCGCCATGCTCGGCGTGGTGATGTCCGATAACCTGATCCAACTGTGGATGTTCTGGGAATTAACCAGTATCAGCTCTTTCCTGCTGATCAGTTTCTGGGGACATAAGAGTGAAGCCCGCAAAGGTGCTCGTATGGCACTGACGATTACCGGTGCAGGGGGCCTGGCTCTGCTAGCAGGCGTACTTCTGATCGGTAATGTGGTAGGCAGTTACAGCCTGCATGATGTGCTGGCCAGCGGAGACCTGATTCGCGAACACACAACTTACCCTGTCATTCTGGTACTGGTACTTCTGGGAGCGTTCACCAAATCTGCTCAGTTTCCGTTCCACTTCTGGCTACCTCATGCGATGGCAGCCCCGACGCCAGTCAGTGCCTACCTGCACTCCGCCACTATGGTAAAAGCCGGTATCTTTTTGATGGCTCGTATGTATCCGGTTCTTTCCGGCACCGAGCTATGGTTCCTGATCGTTAGCATGACCGGCTTGGCTACCCTGCTTCTGGGTGCTTATGTCGCTCTGTTTAAACATGACCTCAAAGGCCTGCTTGCCTACTCAACCGTTAGTCATTTGGGTCTGATCACGCTTCTACTGGGTATGGGCACCGAGCTTGCCGCCGTTGCAGCCTTGTTCCACATCATCAATCATGCCACCTTCAAAGCCTCATTATTTATGGCTGCGGGTATCATCGATCACGAATCCGGCTCACGGGATATGCGTCAGCTGAATGGATTGTGGAAGTACATGCCTTACACCGCGACACTGGCAATGGTTGCAGCAGCCTCAATGGCAGGCGTGCCATTACTGAATGGCTTTCTATCGAAAGAGATGTTTTTTGCAGAAACCCTGCATCAGGACTCTCTGGGCTCCCTCTCCTGGATGGTGCCGGTCTTTGCGACCCTGGGTGGCGTTTTCTCTGTGGCCTACTCTCTGCGCTTTATCCATGATGTTTTCTTCAATGGTGAGCCGATCAATCTGCCTAAAACGCCTCATGAACCACCACGCTATATGCGGGTTCCGGTAGAGATTCTGGTAGCCCTCTGTCTTCTGGTGGGTGTGCTGCCTACATTTGTCATCGGCGACCTGCTCTATGCGGCGTCTGCGGCAACCCTTCAGGGCGCTGTTCCGGAATACAGTCTGGCGATCTGGCACGGACTTAACTTCCCTCTGCTGATGAGCTTTATCGCGCTGGTTGGTGGTGTTGCGGTTTATATCAACCGTAAGGAGCTATTCCAGTTTCAGGCTCAGTTCCCAGAGAACGATCCGAAGCTGGTCTTTGAAGCCATTATTCAGCTGATACACAAACAGATTTCACGGGTAATGGAGCTGGCCGAAAACGGCTCGTTGCAGCGCTACAGCTATATGATGCTGAGTCTGGCGATGGTGATGATGGCAGGCCCGCTGCTTGACCTGAATACCACGGCAGGTCACAGACCTCAGATTCCGGTGGATGCGATCTCCATCACAGGTGCTGTACTGCTGGCGATTGGCGCATTGGCCACTGTGATCTGGAACCGCCAGCGTATGGTCGCCCTTGTGGCACTGTCCGTTGTGGGTCTGATCGTATCGCTGATGTTTGCAAAATTCTCGGCACCGGATCTGGCACTGACTCAGCTGGCGGTTGAAGTTGTTACCGTTATCCTGCTGATGCTGGCCCTGTTCTTCCTGCCTCAGACCACACCGAAAGAGTCATCTCCGAAGCGCGTGGCGCGGGATCTGGGTATTGCCGCGATTATCGGCGGTATTATCGGCACTATCAGCTATGCACTGATGACCCGCCCGCTGGAGAGCATCTCCACCTTCTTCCTGGAAAACAGCAAGACCGGAGGCGGTGGTACCAACGTGGTCAATGTCATTCTCGTCGACTTCCGGGGCTTTGATACACTCGGTGAGATCACCGTACTGGGTATTGCAGCACTGGGCATTTTCAAGCTGATCGCCCGTATGCGGCTCTATATGCCCGCCAGTGATGGCGATGGCCGCCCATGGTCGAAAGACAGCCATCCGCTGATGCTTTCTGTAGTGTCCCAGAGTCTCCTGCCTCTGGCGTTACTGGTGTCCGCTTATATCTTCCTGCGCGGCCATAACATGCCTGGTGGCGGCTTTATCGCTGGTCTGATCACCTCGGTAGCCATTATTCAGCAGTACATCGCCCACGGTGTGGACTGGATTAAAGCCCGTATGAAGCTCGACTATCAGCTGATGATCGGTAGCGGTATCACTATTGCAGCCCTGACAGGTCTGGGGAGCTGGTTCTTCGGCCGCCCATTCCTGACATCATGGTTCGATCACTTCCATCTGCCTCTGGTGGGCGAATTTGAGCTGGCTAGCGCCATGCTGTTCGACCTAGGGGTATACCTGACTGTTGTAGGGGCAACCATGCTGATCCTGGCCAATCTTGGTAAATTGACGACCAGTGAACGTCCTGTTCTGAAGGAGCACGATTAATAATGGAAGGACTATACGCTTTCTGCGTAGGCCTGCTGACGGCCTGCGGTATTTTCTTAGCCCTTCGCGGACGAACGTTCCCCGTGGTTGTGGGCCTGACCTTACTCTCTTACGCAGTTAACCTGTTCCTGTTTGCCAGCGGCCGCCTGAAGCTGAATGCCGCGGCGGTATTGGGACAGTCAGAGCAATATAGTGACCCCCTGCCTCAGGCGCTGGTTCTGACTGCGATCGTAATCGGTTTTGCAATGACAGCTTTTGTTGTGATTTTGGCCATGCGTGCCCGAGCTGACCTAGGTAACGATCATGTGGATGGCCGCCTGCCGGAAACACCTAAGCCACGTCTCGCTCGACGCGCGGGAGGGCAATAATGCAACATCTGGCTATTCTTCCGATTTTGATTCCACTTTTTACCGGGGCCTTACTTCTGCTGCCCCCTTTCAGAGATATTTTGAGCCGTCAGCGTGGACTGGCTATTGTCTCGGTGATCGCACAAATTATCTTTGCGGCAATGTTGCTGGTTACTGCTGCTACCGAAGGCACCCAGATGTATGTATTAGGGGACTGGCAACCACCGTTTGGTATCGTACTGGTTGCTGATCGCCTATCAACTCTATTGGTCTTGCTCACCACTCTTCTCTGCTCCGGGGCCTTGCTTTACGCCTGTGCCGGTCAGGATAAGAGCGGCCAGTACTTTCACCCACTGTTTATGTTTCAGGTGATGGGTATTAACGGTGCATTTCTGACCGGGGATATTTTTAACCTGTTCGTATTCTTCGAAGTACTGCTGATCGCTTCATACGCCTTGCTGGTTCATGGCGGTGGAAAACAGAAGACTCAGGCGGCGGTTCACTACGTGATCTTAAACCTGATCGGCTCCAGCCTTTTCCTGTTCGGCTTAGGTATTCTGTACGGGACACTGGGTACGCTGAATATCGCAGATATGGCCATTCAGGTTCGCCATCTGGGCGAAGCAGAAGCGATTCTGGCAAAAGCCGGTGGCCTCTTACTGTTATTGGTCTTCGGCCTGAAAGCCGCCCTTTTACCTCTGCATTTCTGGCTGCCTCGTACCTACTCTTCGGCATCAGCACCTGTCGCCGCACTCTTTGCCATCATGACCAAGGTCGGCATCTACAGTATCTTCCGCGTACATACGCTGGTTTTTGGTGAAGAAGCAAACCTGCTTGCGGATATAGCCCTGCCGTGGATCTGGCCAATGGCAATGGGGACTCTCGCAATAGGTACGTTGGGTGTTTTTGCCAGTCCGACATTGCGCGTGATGACGGCTAATCTGGTGGTGATCTCTGCAGGTACTCTGCTGGTAGCCGCTGCTCTGCAATCCGAGCGGGCAACCTCTGCAGCGCTCTATTACATGCTGCACAGTACTCTGGTAACCGGCGCGCTCTTCCTGATTGCCGACCTGATCTCCCGTCAACGGGGTAAAGCCGAGGATCGCTTTGTGAAATCGCGTTCCATGGCTCAACCACGATTGCTGGGCTTCGCATTTGTGATCGCAGCACTGGCGATCATCGGCCTGCCACCCTTGTCTGGTTTTGTCGGTAAGGTCCTGATCATGCGTGCAGCGGAATCTACCGCTGAAATTATCTGGATCTGGCCGCTGATTCTGGTCAGCAGTCTGATGGCACTGATAGCAATTTCCCGCGCAGGTACAACCCTGTTCTGGCGCGTGACCACCGCGGCACAATCCAGTGAGGAGAAAGCTCATCCATTTGAAATTGCAGGTATCGCGATACTGCTGGCAGCCTCTCCTTTGCTGGTTATTTTTGGTGGATTTGTCACTGAATTCACGACTGAAGCGGCACATCAGCTTCACGACCTGACGCAATCCGTTAACGCACTGCTACCTGAAAGCACGACTCATACAGGAGGCGATCACTAATGTTTGCGTTAAAAGAGTCCCGTTTTCTTCCTATGCCGTTCCATAGCCTCCTGTTGTTTGCGGTCTGGCTGCTACTGAACAATACACTGGCCTTTGGGCATATTCTGCTTGCTCTCTTTTTCGGCTGGTCGATCCCTAAGCTAGTCTCCATACTCAAACATGGGCATCCAACGATCAAAAAACCCTGGCTGACCGTGCGCTACTTCTTTCTGGTGATGAAAGATATCATCACTGCAAATATCGAAGTCGCTGTCATGGTTTTGGGTCCATTAAAGAAACTCCAACCGGGCTTTGTAGCAATCCCTTTGGATATCACATCGGATCTGGGCGTCACCCTGCTGGCAAGCACCATCTCTCTGACTCCGGGAACGGTAAGTGCTGAAATCTCTGAAGATCGCAAGTGGCTTTATGTGCATGCGCTGCATATGGACAATCCACAAGAACTGATCGATCAGGCGAAGACGCGTTACGAGGCACCGCTGAAGGAGATTCTGGGATGTTAGATTGGGCTATTAATTTTACAGCCGCGATGATTTGTATCGCCCTGATCCTCAATCTTTGGCGGATGGTTCAGGGACCGAGTATTCAGGATCGCATTCTGGCACTGGATACCATGTGTATTAACAGCATTGCGCTGATCATCCTGTACGGCATCAACATGGGGACCGGGCTCTATTTTGAAGCAGCCCTGCTGATTGCCATGATGGGCTTTGTCAGCACTTCCGCGCTCTGCAAATACCTGCTGCGTGGCGACCTGATTGAATAAAAATACAAAGACTTTCTAACAGAACATAAGCAGGAGGACTCTCTCCTGCACTGATAAACATCAAGGTGAATTATGGAAACCTGGCTGGAGGGCTTAATCGCCCTTGTCCTAGTATTTGGCGGTACTTTCCTGCTGATCGGCTCGATCGGTCTGGTACGACTGCCTGATATCTATACCCGTCTGCATGGCCCAACGAAAGCAACAACTCTGGGTATTGCCGGCCTTTTGCTGGCATCCTCAGTCGTATCCAGTGTTAACCAGGGCTCAATTTCGGTTCATGAATGGCTGATCACGCTTTTCCTCCTGATCACCGCACCGGTATCCGCTAATATGATCGCAAAAACCGCAATGCACCATGATCTGCCTGCGTGGAAGCGTACTCAGGGTCAGGAACTGATCGAACCAGCCAGCCGACAGGCCCCACCGGACGATCACAATGAAGAGCGGGATACCAAACTTCCCTGATTCTTAGTCAAACCCGGGCAGCTCAACCGTTCAGGCACGGCATAAAATCATTGAAAAAAGCCCAAGTAACCCCGTAGGCCTCGCGTTTACGGGGTTATTTTTTTGTCTGTTTTAAACACGACCGTAGACCTGATGGGGCGATTAAGGCACAATAAATTCATACACACGTTTGAAACAATGTTTTGTTTGATGCTCTTTGCGGTGAGATAGAGTCGGTATTCCAATACAGGCTGAAACCAGTTGCCGTTTCTCACAAAATATAACTGAAACAGCTATGCCAGATTTACAGCCAATTAAATGAGCAGACCTTGCCCTAAGGCTGACAATAAGCATCGAAGAAACAACCTCAAGGACCGATGTTGTGCTGACTGATACAGGTGAAAAAATACTATGCAAAATAATGTTGTGATCAGCGGTGCTGGTCTGTGGAATCCGGAAAACGTTATTACGAATGAAGAGCTGGTAGAAAGCTATAACGCTTATGCCGCGCTGTACAATGAGCAACATGCCGCAGAAATTGAAGCGGGCGAACTGGCTGCCAAACCTTTCTCCAGTGCGGAATTTATCGAAAAAGCCTCCGGTATTAAGTCCCGCTACACTTTCGTTAAAGAAGGGATTTTAGATCCTGAGCGTATGCGTCCGGTACTGGAAGAGCGT
This sequence comes from Oceanospirillum sp., assembly GCF_982874595.1. Taxonomy (NCBI): domain Bacteria; kingdom Pseudomonadati; phylum Pseudomonadota; class Gammaproteobacteria; order Oceanospirillales; family Oceanospirillaceae; genus Oceanospirillum; species Oceanospirillum sp. Next base: position 16,137 of record NZ_CEYNZH010000056.1, read on the forward strand.
TCTGATGAAGAGTTATCTCATCAGGCAGAAATGGCCGTCAACGCCGCTAAAATTGCTCTGAATGAAGCGAACAAAACGCCTGATCAGATCGATGCGGTTATCGTCTCCTGCGCGTACACACAACGCTCCTACCCGGCTATTGCGATTGAGGTTCAGCACGCACTGGGTATTGAAGGCTTTGGCTTTGACATGCTGGTCGCCTGCTCTGCAGCAACGTTTGCTCTGCATCGCGCCTATGAGATGGTTGCCGCAGGTACGGCAAAAGCGGTGCTGGTGATCAATCCAGAGCTGACCTCGCCTCAGGTGAACTATATGGATCGTGACAGCCACTTTATCTTTGGTGATGTGGCAACTGCGACCATTATCGAACAGGAAAGCAGCTGCGATTCTGAGCACGCCTACCGTATTCTGGGTGTTAAGGCACAGACCAGCTACTCCAATAATATCCGCTCAAACTTCGGTTATCTGTCAAGGGTTACCGATGTCGATCCTTACGCAGCGGATAAGCTCTTCCACCAGAACGGCCGCAAAGTGTTTAAAGAAGTGTGCCCGATGGCCGCTCAGCACATTACCGATCATGTCGCTGCAACCGGTAACGATAACAGCGATATCCGTCGCTGGTGGTTGCATCAGGCCAATATCAATATGAATACCCTGATCGGCAAAAAACTGATGGGGCGTGACCCCTCTGCTGACGAAGCCCCTATCGTGCTGGATGAGTACGCCAACACCGCTTCTGCCGGTTCTTTGATCGCCTTTAACAAGAATCACAAAGATCTGGTGAAGGGTGACAAAGGCGTGATCTGCTCCTTCGGTGCCGGTTACTCCATCGGCAGTCTGGTGATTGAAAAGCTGTAATCAAACGGCCGATAAATACTAACCATAAAAAAAACCGCCTTGCTGGCGGTTTTTCTATGGTTAATTAACACGTGCCACTGCGACTTAGCCCCGCCGGGTATTACTCTTTTCAAAATCAGTTACCAGCTTGTAGAAGCCAAAAAGGATCATCAGGATACCAATCGCTGCAAACCCATTAATTACCTGCTCTGCAAATTCATCAACGCTTAATCCAGAACTTTCCTGATAAGCAAAAGGCAAAATCGAAACGGTCATGAAATAAGGCTCACAATAAAAGAATAACCCTATCGCAGACAAGCTGACCCAAAAATTTCTGTGAAGTAACAGCAAAAATATCGCAATAGCCATCAGATAAAAGGAAGGATCATCAAGCATGCTATTAACAATTTCCATGAGGCTATAATCTGACATTATAAATCCCTCCCAAAACTTCGATTTTTGTCACTGCTTGCACTTCTTTCTGCTTGTTCCGATCGAATACGCTCGACCAAACCATTAGCTTTCGACTCTGTCTGAGCACGTTCCGTTCGAACCCGAGCCATCGGATTGTGGTTCCGTCGAAATGCGGGAGGCAGGTTGGATACTGAGGTTTCCGCAGAAGAGTGACTGGCGTTCTGTCTCGTTTTAATTTGGGAGACCTGCTTTACAAGCGCATACCAACAAAGAACGATTCCGATATACCGGGTGTATTCCATTACCCCCATTAAACTACCTAGCCCGTAATCATGCATCAGCACATCAGACTCATATATGAAGGTAAAGTAATAGTGGTCCAGATCCAGAAGGAGAAGGCCAAAAAACAGAATTTTTCCACTTTTGCTTTTCAGCCAGAACAAAAGCAGGAAAGCAGCAATAAGCAAAGCGAACACTGCCGGGTCACTGATAAGAAGCCTAATCGCGTCGTCCTGGGTTGCATCCATAAGAAGGTTCCTTTTAGTGAATTAGTAGGCCAACCCGAAAGATTAACGAAGGCTCATTTAAGAACAAATGACCACTCATGTCCAATAGCGACGTTTTACGCCCAGGCAGATAGAAACGATGAAAGCGCATTAACAACTGCTGAATCAGCGATCACGATTCTTACTTTTTGCCCGAAACAGCAGCAGGTACTCTGCAATCAGAAGGGCATAAAGAGCGGGATCATTGCCAAGCATTTTGCCACCGCAGAAGCGATCGTTGCTTAGGCCTGTAAGCGTAACGATAGTAGCGGTTTCTGGGTCAATGATATGTACACCTTCGACCTTGAGGCACTGTACCTAGTGGCTCTGGAATACCCGGAAACCTTACCGCTGTTTACCGGCTTTATCATTTCCTACTGGTATTTCGAACATCTGAACAGCCGTCTGCCGTTTCTGCAAGTACAGGGCTGGAGCGACAATCGCTACACGCCTACCTCTGGTGTGACGACCCATGTTCCACAGCCGTTTTAATTTTAACAGGCGGGATAAGGAAAATTACAAATCTCTGGCAGAATCCTGAGCGCTATAGGCGCTTTACGGTTGAGTGAACAACTGTCATAGCGCCTCGCTCAGGAAGAGCTTCATCGGTACAGAGCCTGATGGACGAGTTAAATACCGCGACACCAGAGCACCCTTAACTCAATCTACCGAACCAAAACAGCCCGCAGTTGCGGGCTGAATTCAGGCAAGTATCCTGCAAAAGGACCTAATTAAAAGGAGCCGCTCCCAAACTGAGCAGCTTCGGCAGAGATTAAAGGCTAATCCAGCACAGCCTCCCCATCTTCCGGCAAATTCAGCGCCAACAGCTGACGTTCGTTATCATCCAGCAGCCGGGCCGGTCGATTGGCCATCATGTCGTAGACCACACCGTATTCCAGTACGCGCTGAACGTAGATGCGGGTTTCTTCGTAAGGAATCACTTCTACCCAGATATCCAATGGCAGATGACCACGTTTTTTCAGCCAGCTTTTCACACGATACGGGCCTGCGTTATAGGCTGCGGTTGCATAGATACGGCTACCATCAAAACGATCCAGCATCTGCGCCAGATAAGCCGTGCCCAGCGCGATGTTCGTCGCCGGGTTATAAAGTTCTTTGGTTTTCTTCAGGCTCTGACGAATCTTCTTAGCGGTCTGTTTTGCCGTCTTTGGCATCAGCTGCATCAGCCCCATAGCCCCTACGCCGGAGCGCGCTAACGGATTAAAGGCACTTTCCTGACGGGTGATCGACAACGCCCAGTTCAGAGGGATCTTCTGCTTGTCGGAGAACTGCTGATACAACTCGGCATATTCCAGCGGGAAGCGCAGCTGCAGATCATTCCACTTACGAACCAAAGCGGCACCAGCAATTGCCTGAGAGTGCCACTGCCAGCTTCCCGCCAGATGAGACAAGGCATATTTCTGCTCATCATTCAGTGTTGGAAACAGCAGGTTCCACTCCTGACGGGCATAACCGAATTCTTCCAGTTGAATCAGCTCGTACATCCGGCGCACCGATGGCAACAGCAGAAGCCCTTGCTGAAGGCTCGCAGAGAAAGAAGCCGGTTCGTAATTCAAATTGAAGGGCTGTCCCAGCTGTTCTGATGCAAGAAAACCGTAATAGCTTCGGTCCACTGCAATCTCCGCAAACAGATCATCCTGTGACTTGCCTGTCATATTCTGCTCGGCAACCGCATGCCAGTAACGCCAACGACTGGTGACCTTCTCTTCATCGGGTAGCTTAGCGATCAGAGTCTGTACCTGCTGCCAGTTTTGCAGGCTTAAAGCGAGACGAATACGCCACTCGGTAATCTCGACATCCTGAAAATCCGGATCGATCCTGGCGACCAGCTCAGGGGCATCATCATAAAAGCGAAGCGCCAGACGAACACCCAGATAGTGATTCAGATCCGCTTTCTCTTCCGGGGTAAAGTTGAGATGATCCCGCAGGGATAACCAACGGCGAGCTGCCAGTCGCATATCCTTCTGCGCCAGCCGACGCACGGCATAATCCACGATAATGCGGTGGGTATAATTATTTGGCGAAAAGGTTTTAGGTTTTAGCCAGCGCTCCGGATTACTGCGCACCTGCCACAACAGGCGGGCACTTTTCTTACCATCGGGCTGATCGATCTTTTTCTCAGCGAAACGCGCCAGTGAGAAATTACGCTCGCGTACGGCATTCCAGAAACGAATCTCGGCAACCGGAGAGGTCAGACCGCCCCTACGCTGCCAATAGGCAAAAACGGAATCACAACTTTTCGGTTGCGATTCTCCCTGAACCCAGAGTTCAGTAACCCTGTCCAACTGAGTCGCCAGGTAGCCCTGTTTCATATCCGCTTTCAGCATCAGGCATTTATAGTGGTTGCCTCTGGGCTGAAACAATTGGTAAGCCTGACGGTATCCCGCCCAATCATCCCGTGCTGCCAGCGTATTAAGCCATTTCTGTTGAAGGGCTTCAGTCACCGGCAGATGCATATTCTGTTCTACAAAACGATTGATCTGTTCGGCACTCAGTGATTCCAGCTGTCGGGAGATCACCTGGGCTTCCAGATAGGGTTTTAACGGATAGTTTTCCAATGCATCCAGATTCTGACGCACCTGAGATAAGCGTCCTTTGGAAACCTGATCGGAAAGCTGCGCAAACAGCTGCCGCTGTTCCGCCAATTGATGACTGTGTACGGATGCTGAAGCCGGGTTGGCCGCAAGAATAATCGCGGCTGTCGTACCTAAAAATTTTACCCGCCCAAAACGTATCAGGCGGGGAATAAAATTCCGTCTCTGGGCTTGCTCGAAACAGGTGGATAACCAACCCTGTATTTGCTGTTGCATGGATCTCTCCTTAACGCTCCCTGAAACCTGATCTCTTTCGTGATCAGCCGCCACCCTGATATCTTCCCTGAGTATTCCCATTCGCTGAACAGGATTTTAATACTCACGGAAAGAGACACATCACACGCGATAACGGACGTTCAGCTTATGTAAATCAGTCTGAAAACCTGACATTCAAATAATAATGTAAGAGAAATATAACAATAGCTCAAACACAGGTTTCAAAAGAGTCTACAAAAAAGCACGGCAGGAGGACATAACTCACTAAAAATAAACCTGAAACAGCCATAAGGCTGCTTCTATACGGTTACCCGGGCAGCTCCTGAGGCAGTCCATGGGTTAGTTCCTGACTAATCTCCGCCACCAGCCTCGCAGCCAGTCTGGCAGTGCGATCATCGTCATCCAGCAAAGGATTACATTCAGCGATATCGGTCAGTACAACAGGCACATTGGCTGCAGCGGCTTCTTTCAGGATCAGGCGGATGATTTCACATCCGGTCACTGCATCCAGCCCCATAACGGACGGCGCGCTGACACCCGGGGCTACGGCCACACTGAAGGCATCCAGACAGATCGTCAGATAGAGGTAATCCAGCTCTGCCAGATAGTCTTTCATGTCTTGCCGAATCGCGTCCAGATCCGTGGCTTTACAATCACGATCCAGACGCCATTTAACCCCCTGCTCGCGGGCAAATTCAAACAACGCCTGAGTATTAGCGGTTTCGTTAACACCAATGCAGTAGTAATGAAACGCTTTGTTATTGGCATGGCACCATTGAGCGATCTGACGAAACGGCGTGCCTGAACTGGGCTGAATATCCGGATTGCGCAGATCCAGATGCGCATCCAGATTAACAATACCAATACGGGCACTCTTATCTTCAGCGTAAATATGCTGTGCCACCCCCTGATAACTACCCCAGGCGATCTCATGGCCACCGCCCAGTACAACAGGTTTAAGGCCATTATCCAGCAGGAAGCTGATTTTATCCGCCAGCTGATTTTGCGCGACTTCCATTGACGTATCGTCACAACGGATATCACCGGCATCCCAGGCTTTAACCGGCAGGTGCCAAGCGGCATTGGACAAGGCCCGGCGAATGGCAGCGGGGCCTTCTTTGGCTCCCTGTCGCCCTTTATTCCTGCGCACGCCTTCATCACAGGCAAAGCCCAAAATAGCAATACTATTCGGCTCAAAACCATCTGGCTTAAAAACATCCGACTCAAAAGCATCCGCGGGTAATGGGCTGATCTCCTGATGCCAGCGCGTGCTGACACCAGCCTCTTCGCTATCAACCCGACCAGCCCATACTGTCATATCTGCGGGGTTATCGGTCATCGGTTCACTCCGTTTCATTTTGCTTCCTGCCCTGCCAGCCAGATTTTTGACGGACGGTGCATATTAATGCCGTAGCTGAGTTCACTGGGGTGCTCGATTGGCCACAACACAAGATCCGCGTCATAACCCACTTTAAGCACACCTTTGCTGTTTTCTAACCCCAGTGCCTTTGCGCCATGACAGGTGGTGCCGGCCAGTGCCTGCTCCGGTGTCAGTCCAAATAACACACAGCTCTGATTCATCGCGAGCAGCAGAGATGCTACAGGCGATGTTCCCGGGTTCAGGTCGGTGGAGACTGCCACGGGAATATTGTGTTCAAACAACGCTTTTATCGGTGGCAGTTGCGTCTCTTTCAGGCAATAAAAGGCGCCTGGCAGCATCACTGCAACGGTTCCGGCCTGCTTTAATATCGGTAAATCTTCTTCAGCAAGATATTCCAGATGATCCACTGACAAGGCATTAAACTCTGCCGCCAGTACCGCCCCTTTGAGATCACTCAGCTGTTCAACATGGCCTTTTACCGACAAGCCGTGTTTTACCGCCGCTTCGAATAAGCGTCGGGTTTGTTCGGGTGAAAAACCAATGCCTTCACAGAACACATCCACCGCATCGGCCAGTTTCTGCTCTGCCACTAAGGGCAGCATTTCATTGATCACAATATCCAGATAGGCATCCGGGTCATGTTTGTACTCTGCAGGAACCGCATGCGCCCCCAGAAAGGTTCGCTTGATTGTAAGACCGGTATGTTCTGCCAGCTGCCCCGCCACCCTCAGCATTCTCAGCTCAGTTTCTGTATCAAGGCCATAGCCTGATTTGATCTCAACCGTTGTCACCCCTTCAGCCATCAGACGTTGTAAACGCTTTAAACCTGAAGCAAACAATTCTTCTTCAGAAGCTGCTCTGGTGGCGGTCACAGTACTCACAATGCCGCCGCCTTTACGGGCGATATCTTCATAAGACACACCCTGTAAACGCCACTCAAACTCACGGGCACGACTG
>NZ_CEYNZH010000057.1:0-22643 GCF_982874595.1 Oceanospirillum sp.
CAGGCCATGGCAGCCGGATAAATAAAGTGTCCAACTTTATGGGGTCACTTCACTGCGGGGGCTTTTTTATCGCCTAGGCAGACAAGAAGAGATCTCTACCTGCCTTTAAACTGCTTGGCACTGCTTTTGGCTGACCGGTAAAAGCGTCCCAAAGCCCGATCTTTTTCCCGCTTTTCAGCAAGGCTTTGCTGGTTTCTTTCCTGTTCATCCATCAGCTTATGAAAGCTCTCCAGTCGTCGCGCTTCCAGCTGGCCGGACTCAATAGCTGCTGTCACAGCGCAGCCCGGCTCATCAAAATGCTGGCAATCCGCAAAACGGCAGTGTTGAGACAAGGTTTCAATATCCGAGAAGGTTTGCCGGATACCGGATTCACTGTCAAACAGCTTCAGCTCCCGTATTCCCGGCGTATCCAGCAGTAGACCACCGTCAGTGATCAGGTGCAGGCTGCGCCCTGTCGTGGTGTGACGACCTTTGGCATCATCTTCCCGAATCGCCTGAGTAGCCTGATCAATATGGCCGGTCAGGCTGTTGACCAGTGTGGATTTTCCCACGCCGGATGAGCCGGTCAGGGCCAGAGTCTGGCCGCTTTTACACCAGGGCAGCAATCGCTTTACCGAGTCAGGATCTGTGGCATTCACACTTTCAACCGGCAGCAGGTTATCGAGACTTCGTATCTGTCCGATGTAGTCTTCCGGATCATCGCAAAGGTCACTCTTGGTGATCACGATGACAGGTTGAATGCCGCTTTCAGCCGCAAGGCTAAGGTAGCGCTCAATCCGGTTGAGATTGAAGTCCTGATTGCAGGAGGTCACGATCAGCAGCGTATCGATATTAGCGGCGATCAGCTGCTGATGGGTTTCGATGCCTGCGGCCAGACGCTGAATCAGACTGAAGCGATCCAGCAAGCGTACCGGTTGGTTATCCTTATCGAGTAACAGCCAGTCGCCCACGGTAGGCCTTTCCTGAGTCGGCAGGTCTTTCCAGAACAAGGTGGAAAGGTCGTGTTCCGGCAGGCTATTTTCTCCCGCTTCTGATTTGGCAACGGTTTGCAGCACGATGCGGTTTCGATGCACCTCTGTTACCCGAAAAGGTGTGTGCTGCTCCAGTTCCTCCAGTGTCAGCTGCTGCTGAAAGAAGTGTCCCCAGCCGAGAGAGGTCAGCGTTAAGGCTGCTTTCTGTGTTTGCTCAGCATGGACAGGCGTTTGCAGGCCGGAGTGTTGCTGGCTGTTAGCTGTAGCAGCCGGTCGCTTTAGGCGGCGAGATGGTGTAATGCTTGGTTTTTTAGTGTTTGAAGACATTGTCTTTCCGTTCCTGAGTCGTTGTAAAACAATCAAAAAGAAATGAACGGGCCAACAGGTTTTTGGGTGAGTGATGCGGGCTGAGAAGCTTCAGATTTCCGATAGTAAGCTTCAGGCGTCAAACATCCTGCCCTTGTCTCCGTCGCTATGGGATGGAGACCATTTGGGCACAGGCATCAGCGGCTTAGCCTCTGAAAATCAAAAGGGGCTTGTTAAGCGGCCTGACCTGCAAAAACAGTGTTGGCAAAAGACATTACAATCATCAAAGACTCCGTGGGGGTTAGTGGTAGGAAACGTTCGAGGCTGACATTTAGCCTCGTGAAATTATTGGGCAAGGTTAGCGTGTTCTTAAGAACTTGGAAAGCGGTCCGGTTGTCTTGGGTATAAAAAAGCGAAGCTCTGTGGCTTCGCTTTTATCGTTCTGAGTTCAAAACCCGATGGGTATTCAGATGTCTGCCTGCTTTCAGAACTTAAATTCAGCCCAAACCGGGCAGTGATCTGAGGGTTTTTCCATGGCGCGGATCTCATAGTCGATACCGGTCGCATCACATTTTTGCATCAGACTGTCGGTGACCAGCAGGGTATCGATACGCAGGCCGCGTTTTGGCTCGTCATCAAAACCTTTGCTGCGGTAATCAAACCAGCTGAATTGGCTGTTATCTTCCGGGTGCTGTTCACGGTAGCTGTCCACCAGGCCCCAGCCCAGCAGACGATCAAACCATTCCCGCTCTTCAGGCTGGAAGCTGGTTTTGCCGGTGCGCAGCCAGCGTTTGGCGTTCTGCTCGCCAATGCCGATATCCCAGTCGGTGGAGGAGATATTAAAGTCACCCATCACCACCACCTGCTGCTCTTTGCTGTATTCGCTTTCCAGCAGGTTTTGCAGATCGGCATAGAACTTACGCTTAGCCGGATACTTGGTCTCGTGTTTGATGTTTTCCCCCTGAGGGAAGTAACCGTTCATCACCGTTACCACAGAGCCATCGGCCGCTTCGTAATCACCAATGATCATACGACGTTGCGCGTCTTCATCGTCGGTCGGAAAACCTTTACGCACATTAAGCGGTTTCTTCTTCGACATCAGCGCCACACCGTAATGGCTTTTCTGGCCGAAGTACTCAACGTGATAACCGGTTGCTTCAATATCGGCCAGTGGAAAGGCATCATCATGTACCTTGATCTCCTGCAGACCGATAACATCAGGTTGTAGTTGGTCGATCACCGCCTGAATCTGATGCAGGCGGGCGCGGATACCATTGATATTGAAGCTGACGATTTTCACAGTAGAGATCCTTATGGCTTTTGGTCTTAAGGCCGGTGACTGTTAGGTTTTATGCTTTAGTTGTTGCTTTAGTTGTTGCTCTAGTTGTTGCTCTAGTTGTTGCTCTAGTTGTTGCTCTAACTACGGTTGTTGTTCTAACGACTATTATTCGACATAGCAGCAGGCATGGGAGTCTGTTTTTTTGGGACGCTGTTAATCGTCTTTATTCAAACCTAAACGGGCCATTTTCTTCGCTGCCTGTTCTTTACGCTGTTTGGCTTTTTTCTTCTGAGCCGCCGTTTTCGGGCGATTACCCAGAGCGCTCTGTTCTTCGCGCCATTTCTTAAAGTCTTCTTTTTTACCGGTACGAATATTGGCTTTGCCTTTCAGCGAGCGGGTTTTCTTCATACGTGTCATAGTGAGCTCACCTTTGTGTGTATCGGGAATGATGTTCAGTGCCGGAAGCGGGGAGTCTTGCTGAATCAGGCTTTCGCCTGAGGGCGTGCATTTTAGGGCAGGGAATCACGGGACACAATGAAAACAGCCCTCAGAGGTGTAAACAAGCGACTATTTATCGCTACTGAACCGCACTGGTGTAGACGGTAGCGTTTTTTAGGGGCAGGCAGAACCGGAGATAACTCCGGTTCTGTTGTATCCGGGGACTTAATCAGCTTTCAATCTGTTCCTGAAGCCGGCCTGTCCAGGTCAGATGATTGTCCCAGTGAATACCTTCAAAGCGCTGTTGCCAGATCTTATTGCCGTTCTCTGCATTGAATGCTGCCAGATCTCCCGCTCCACTGCTGATGTAGTATAGCGGTAGTTGCGGATGGGAACAGGCTCCTGAGCAGTCGCTAAGCGTCTGGGTTCGGATCAGTTTGCCGGTTGAGCGTTGCCAGAAAGTCACGGTATTTGCTCTTGGTGCCGTGATACAAACGGTATCCTGTATTTTATGGCAGCTGAGGCTGGCGATATAACCATTCAGTTGAGACCAGAGCTCTGTCGGTGCCTGAACCGTTTGCAGTGCTTCTCCCATGCGGTGACTGAAGATCAGGTTTGGGCTCTCAAAGATCTCCCCCTGATACTGGGCTCCTACCCAGACTTGTCCATCCGGAGCGACATCCAGATGGCGCAGGGACAACTGAAAATGGGGCGGCTCAACCTGATCCAGCAACTTGCCCTTAGCGTCCAGATAGCTCAGATTGGGACGCATGGTTTCGATATTTAGCTTGATTCGCGGGTAGTCCGGATGGGTTTCGATACCACCGTTAGCAACCACCATTACCGGATGTTCGTCGTTCTGTTGTGGTAAAAATGCGATCTGGTGCGGCCCGACGCCATGACTGTCCCACTCTGCAATCTTGATAAAACCTGCGGCCACATCATACTTGCCGATCACACCGCGAACGTTTTCATAGTCGTTTTCCGGGGTATAAAACCAGCGCCCGTCTGGGGTGAACAGGCCATGACCATAATAATGGCGACCTTCATCAGCATCGATAAAGAGATTCTGACCAGAGTGCAGATCTTCGATAAGCAGCTGGGTGTCCGGGCGACGGGCGACGGAGACCAGAAAGCGCCCATCGGGAGAGGCCAGTGCCTGATGGCCGCGCCAGCCACTTCTTTTCAGTCTTGGCTGTTCACCGCTCAGGCTGAGCAATTGATGTCCGGTCTTGCTGGTCTTTACGCTGCTTGCCAGGTATAGCGAGTTATTTGGGGGAGTCGGCAAATCCACTTGGGAAGCTGAATGGTTGACGGCAGCCAGCGCCTTGCCTGTTCCGGTAAGATACATGCCCCCCACAACGGCACTGCTCAGTGCCGTTGTGCCAAAGCTCTGAAGAAAGCGTCGCCGACAGATTGAAAATTTCAGCGTTTGCCTGGGCGTCATATCAGTCTCCATCCGCGGAATTAAAGCGTTGGGTCAGCTTGAAGTGCGGTAATGGTTTTTTCAGCGCTCGTTCCAGCTGTTTGATCTCGTCGTGCAGTTTTCTGGCCTGGGCTTTACCCTCTTCAGATAAATAAGCTGCCGATCCTATCGTGACCAGAGTTTCCAGTGTGCTTTGGCTCTGATTAAACGCTGACAGAATCTGATCGGCTTCTGCGGCAAAACCCTGATGGCGTAACAGCTGATCAGGACCATTAATGGTTTTGTCAGAGCTTCGCGCTGGTAGTCCCAGATAATAGGCTCGCATTTGTTTAAAGTTGGTAGCCAGGTTGGTCAGGCTCTGGGTGCTTCGCCAGTTCTCAGCCAAATAGCCGTTCGGCAGTGCTTTTTCATCGTTGAGACGGAAAGGTTTATAGAGTTTGTTTTTGGCGATCGCTTCCAGTTGTTCAGCAAGACCTGCCAGCAGATAGCCGGTGGCCTGTGTGGTGCTGGCAAAGGTATCGTTACCCAGTGCGGCATCGTGCCACTCCGTCAGGAAGTCGCTCTCGTTCCAGCGGGTCAGCATCGCTTTGGCATTCTCTGCATTTTGCTCGGCGACCTGTGTGAGCAGGTGACAGGATTGCTTCGGGCTGGATTTTTTCAGGTGGCCGGGATCAAACAGCAGGTATTCGCTGGCGGTTAGCCCTTGCATGGCAATGCCGCCATGTTTTAGTTCAGCTTTTTCACCCTGATTCAGCAGGCTACGGGCTTTGCGTTCGACCAGATTTTTCTTATCCGGCCAAAAACTGATATTTAGGCGAACGGTAACATCGGCATTGGGCCCCAGCGGAAAAACCTGCAGGCGTTGCCATTGTTCAGATGTATTCAGCCATGCCTGCTGGAGTGATGGCAGTGCATTCCAGTCCTGCAGCGGTTGCTGTGTCAGTTTATTGTCTGCTGTTGGTTCGCAGGCCAGGGAAACCAGTTGATTAAAGCGTTTGCTGCGGGCAATAAATGCGGTCATCTGTCCCTCTTGAGTCTGCTCGACAGAAAGGGTGTAGGCATCGTAGTCAAAAACCGGTAAATCAGCGGCATTGGCTACAGCAGATGACAGCGCAATCCCTGAACTCAGTATCAGAGTCAGAGGATAAGGAGAGAAAAGCTTGGACATCAGAGTGACTCCAGGAATCGTATCAGTTGTTGGCGTTCATCCTGTGGCAGCGTCATAAAGTGATTTTTCGCAGTTTCCGCTTCACCACCGTGCCATAGTATCGCCTCTTCCAGTGTTCGGGCACGTCCGTCATGCAGATAGTTTTCCTGTCCGGTGACAACTTTGTTGATACCGACGCCCCATAGTGGCGCTGTACGCCATTCTTTACCGTTGGCCAGATATTCCGGCCGGTTATCGGCCAGACCTTCACCCATATCGTGCAGCAGCAGGTCGGTAAAAGGCCGGATCTGCTGATTGGATAGCTCCGGGCGATCTGCTGCCTGACCGGTTTTCCAGTTCTCAATGTGGCACTGATTGCAGCCTGCCTCATTAAAGTGCTGATAGCCTTGTTGGATCTCTTCTGAATCGGCATCTCTTTGCATGGGGACGGCTAAGTGCTGGGTGTAGAAGGTGACATGATTCAGGGTCTTATCCGGTACTTCCGGTGTGCCGCCTGAGGCGCTTTTTTCACAGGGTTGGCTTGCGGTGCAGTCGGTTTCCGGGTGCAGCGAAGTGGTCAGCCCCATGTCTCCGGCAAAGGCACCGGAATTTTGTTGTTTCAGTGTCGGTTCTGCGGCTTTCCAGCCAAAGCGCCCCAGTGCTGTGATTTGCTGCTGACGGTCCCAGACCCGGTTGGCTTTACCGGAGATGCCGTTCTGATCCTGGTCATCAGGATCTGCATTGGCCAGAATTGCGTTTTCCGGAATCAGTTCCAGTAACCCCAGGCCTGCCATATGTGGTGCGATACGGGGCGACATTAGTATGCCGTCAATCGGTTTACCGTAAGCCGCGTTGATCAGCTCGTAATGAGGAACACGCAGTTCGGTCTGGCTTCCATCCGGATAGGTGATCGTTTTTACGGTATAGGTGAGTTTCATTTCACCTTCCGGGGTGATGCCCGGTGTCGCCATATTCTGAAGTTGACCGCCATAAACGGGGGTAGGTAAGGGGCCAAACTTAGCTTGCTGCTGTTTATCGGCTGGGGATAGTGCCGGGCGACTCAGACGCAGAAAGAGACTGACCGCTTGTTCCGTCATAGCATCCCGTTCGGGGTTAAAGTCGGGTACATGGCCGCGACCGTCTTTCAGATGGCAGTTCTGGCAGGCGTTGGTGTTAATCAGAGGGCCCAGTCCATCACGGGCTGTGGTGCTGGATGGGGCCATAACCCAGGGCGCTTTAAAGAAACTGTTGCCCACTTTAAAGTCCAGCTGTCGAAGGGGAGAAAGGTTGGCTGCTGGTCGAGAGAAGGCATTACGGTCGCTTTGGTTAACACTGGCCATACCGCCAAGCCGTGGATTCTGCCTTTTGTTACTGTCATCGGCGTAGGTGAGAGGGCTGAAAAGAGTGCTGACTAAAAGGCTTGTGGTTAGTAAACGTCGGATTATCGGATCATTATGCATGTGCATTTTCTCATCAGGCTGCCTGTTTTTAGTGAAGATATCTTGTATTACAGGTCTTTGATTTAAATCACTTTTTTCCAGCTTCTGAAACGCGCAAACGACCCGAAGGCCGTTTGCGGTCATAGCTGATAGCGTTGGTCGTTTACGACGTTAATCAGAACTCGTGATCAGCCGTGTCCGGATTCAGTGCGTCAACATTTAAAGTACCGGCTACCTGCTCAATGTAGCGGGTCTGCTCCACGAGGGTGTTGATGGAGCGTGTCAGCAACTGAGCACCTTCCTGATTACCCGGAGCGATCAGCATATCGAATTTGATCTGCTGAGGGCCTTCCGCCAGATTGACCATCTCCTGAAGCGTGGCATCGGTTTTTGCCAGCTGGTTACGCATCGCCTTATCCAGCGAGGCATCTTTGGCCTGAACCAGATCACTCAGACTGGTGCCGTTGACTTTACTGCCGTCAACACGGGTGTACTCACCCAGATAGATGTTCTGTACACCTTTGGCATCGTAGTAGTGAGAGTAGTGGGTGTTGTCAGAGAAGCAGTCATGCTCATCTTCAGTCGAGTTGGCTTCCATTGCCACTTTAATACGTTCACCAGCCAGTTCACCCAGAGAGAGACTACCCATGCCGTACAGCATTTTGCGCAGGCCGTTGTCAGCCGGTTCTGCCAACAGTTCTGCCCGGTAATTACCGTTCTGCCCCGGAGCCCATTGCTGGCGCATCCAGTCCAGATCTGCCACCAGCAGGTCAACGGCGGCTTTCAGGTAGGCGCCACGGCGATCACAGTGACCACCGGTACAGTCGCCACCCTGAACGTAATCGGTGTAAGGGCGCTCACCGGCACCGGTGCGGGTTCCGTTCAGGTCCTGCCCCCACAGCAGAAACTCGATCGCGTGGTAACCGGTAGCGACGTTAGCTTCTGAACCACCCAGTTCGTTGATATCCGCCAGCTTGTCAGCGGTGATATCGGCAAAGCTTACGGTTTCAGAACCGATCTGAACCTGGCTGTTAGCGATGATATTCAGTTCCGCACCCGGGTTGCCCAGTTCGTGCTGGTAGTAGCCGTCGTCTACGTAGTCGATCAGACCTTCATCCAGAGGCCAGGCGTTTAGCTGACCTTCCCAGTCATCTACGATTGCATTGCCGAAACGGAATACTTCGCTCTGCTGATAAGGTGCCCGTGCGATGATCCACTGAGCTTTCAGTTGTTCCAGGCCTTGTGCTGTTGGGTTTGCCAGGAAAAGATCAACCGATTTTTGCAGCTCAACGGCCGTCAGATAGGCGTCGTCAAAGGTTGCGTAGGCGATGTCGGTATAGGTTTTTACTACTTGTTCTTCAGCCGTTGCCTTGTCCTGTGCAGGCATCATGCTGCATCCGGAGATGCCGGCTGCCAGTGCGATAGCCAGAGTCAGAGAGCGTTTTTGCATGAGAATTCCTATAACTGTTTTTTTTCAGTGCCATCTAAGTGGCACCCTTTATCGGATGAGTCTAGTTATTAGAATACAAATGAGAAATGTTATCAATACCTTTTACCTGTAAAGAGCTCATCTTTGACGGGGACTTTAGTCTGGTTTGGTTGTTGAGGCCTTTGAAAAGAGGGCAAATAACGTATCTGAAGGTCGTGGCCCGATGCATAAGAATTGAAATCAGGTATGATCTGACCAGCGGAATTTTGCCTTTCAAGGAGTAACAAGGAGCTCCCATGGATCAGTTTGCTGTTTTTGTTTTAGATATTCTGGTAATCGGTTTTTTGATGTTGTTGGTTGCCGGTGTGATTTGGGTGGGTGTGATGTATTACGTCGATAAGCATCAGACAAAACACACCATTCGCCGAAATTTTCCGGTACTGGGTCGTTTTCGTTATTTCTTTGAACACCTGGGCGAGTTTTTCCGTCAGTATTTCTTTGCTATGGACCGCGAGGAATTACCTTTCAATCGCGCGCAGCGTAGTTGGGCCTATCGGGCTGCAAAGAATGTTGATAACACGGTCGCCTTCGGCTCAAGCCGGGATATCCACAGACCCGGTGCTGTTATTTTTCTGAATACACCCTACCCAACACTTAAAGAAGATGCGGTTGAATCACCACCCCTTGAGGTTGGCCCTTATTGCGATACACCCTTTCATGCCAAGTCCATCGTAAATATTTCCGGTATGAGCTTTGGTGCATTGTCCCGCCCGGCGGTTGAAGCCTTGTCTGCTGGTGCTCAGATGGCGGGTTGTTGGATGAACACCGGTGAAGGAGGTTTATCGCCTTATCATCTGTCCGGTGGTTGCGATATCGTTTTTCAGATCGGTACGGCCAAGTATGGCGTGCGGGATGAACATGGTCAGCTCAGCGATGAGAAGCTGAAAAAAGTCGCTGCCGTTGAGCAGGTGCGGATGTTTGAGATTAAGCTCAGTCAGGGTGCCAAGCCGGGTAAGGGCGGTATCTTACCCGGTGAAAAGGTGAATGCTGAGATTGCGGAAATCCGGGGCATTAAGGTGGGCGAAGATTCCATTAGCCCGAACCGCCATCCGGATATTAACAGCCCTGCGAATCTGTTGGATATGATTGATCGTGTGCGTCGGGTTACCGGTAAGCCAGTGGGTATTAAATTTGTACTGGGTAGTCACGCCTGGCTGGATGAGCTCTTTACTGAGATCAATCATAGAGGTGAAGAGAGTGCACCGGACTTTATTACCCTTGATGGTGCGGAAGGGGGAACCGGTGCGGCACCAATGCCGCTGATGGATAGTGTCGGCCTTTCGTTGAAAGAGAGTCTGCCAATGGTCGTGGATATGCTGAAAGCCTTTGGCCTGCGTAATCGGGTTCGGGTGATCGCATCCGGTAAACTGGTTAACCCGACTGATGTTGCATGGGCAATCGCTATCGGTGCAGACTTTACTGTTACGGCTCGGGGTTTTATGTTTGCGCTGGGTTGTATTCAGGCGTTGCAGTGTAATAAAAATACCTGCCCATCCGGTGTAACCACTCACGACCCGGATCTGCAGGAGGGCCTTAATCCGCAGGATAAATCGGTACGGGTGGCCAGTTATCATCAGCATCTGATTAATGAAGTGGGTATTATTGCTCACTCCTGTGGTGCCCGTGAGCCCCGAGAACTGCGTCGTCATCACGGCCAGATGGTGACCGCATCCGGACTGTCAGAGAACTTGGCAGTACTTTATCCGGGCAATTACATCCCATTAAGGGAGAAAGTGGATTAAACTACGGCCCCGTTTCGCCAATGGAAGGCTAATGCTCCCGGTCGATAGGTTTTCCGGGAGTAGGGAATTTTTCGGGAATTCCTGTTTGCATCCACATTTTAGAGAGGTTTTGGTACAGACTGTGTTAAAAGCAGAGAAAAAATGTGCCGAAGCCTAAAAACTGAGACAATACCGGAAACGGTGAAACAGATTAATGACAAAGCCCTGATGCGTTCAGGGTTTCAGGAGTAGAATAACCCGTGTCAAACCCATCCGAAAATCAGAAAGCTTCCGAATCAACCAACGACAATCAGCGCAACGAATCCCATACCAAATCGGCTAATGCCAAGCGCAGCCACAAGCGCCGTCGTCGTCCGCCTTTTAAGAAGAAAAAACAGAACAACAACTGGGATATCTCTCAGTTTGTCGTACCGGAAGTTGAAGGCCAGCATCGTTTCCATGATTTCGATCTGCCGCTGCCTCTGATGCGATCTATCCACGAGGCTGGTTTCGAGTACTGCACGCCGATTCAGGGGCAATCCCTGGAACACACCCTGCTGGGTAAAGATATGATCGGTAAAGCCCAGACCGGTACCGGTAAAACAGCGGCTTTCCTGATCAGCATCCTGAGCTACTTCCTGGAAGAGGAAGGCCCGGGCCTGCAGAAAAATGGTGCGCCCCGTGCCCTGATTATTGCGCCAACCCGTGAGTTGGTGATGCAGATCGCCAAAGATGCCCATCAGCTGAACAAGTATTGCGGCTTTAACGTGGTTTCTATTGTGGGTGGTATGGATTACCAGAAACAGCGTGATCAGTTGAAAGGCCAGATCGACATCATGGTCGCAACACCGGGTCGTCTGCTGGACTTCCATCAGAAACGTGATCTGGATCTGCGCGAAGTGGAAGTGCTGGTTCTGGATGAAGCGGATCGTATGCTGAGCATGGGCTTCATTCCGGATGTGAAGCGTATTATCCGCGCCACGCCGAAGAAAGAAGAGCGTCAGACCTTCCTGTTCAGTGCGACCTATCCGCAGGATGTTGAGAATCTGGCAGATATGTGGACCTACGAGCCCGTTCGCATTGAGATTGAGTCTGAAGAGCAGACCAACGTCAATGTAGAGCAGCATGCCTATATCGTAGCGGATTCTGATAAAGAGAAACTGCTGATCAGCCTGATGCGCAAAGAGGGCTGGGATCGGGTTATCGTATTTGCTAACCGTCGTGATCGTGTCCGCGATCTGTGCGACCAGCTGAAAAAAGCCGGTGTCAGCGTAGCGATGCTATCCGGTGAAGTGGAGCAGCGTAAGCGTATCTCTACTCTGGAGAAGTTCCGTGATGGTTCTATCCAGGTATTGGTTGCTACGGATGTAGCCGGTCGTGGTATCCACATTGATGACGTCAGTCACGTAGTGAACTTTACACTGCCGGATGACCCGGAAGATTACGTACACCGTATTGGTCGTACAGGTCGTGCTGGTTCTCTGGGTGTATCCATCAGTTTCATCGGAGAGGAAGATGCCTTTGTACTGCCGGATATCGAAGAGTTCATCGGTAAGAAGATTGAAAGTCAGCAACCGGATATCAGTCTTATTGATAACGGCTAAGACTGATTGATGGTTACTGAAACGAAAAACCGGAGCTTAACCCCTCCGGTTTTTTTCTGTCCGCTGATCTGTTTTTTCAGGCTATAGGACTAAAGCAGCCCGTGGTAGGCTCATTTTTCCCTAACACCTGTAGGGCAAACTTGCTAGAGTGGACGAGTAAGCCTGACGTTTGAAGAACGAGAATATGTTGCAAGTAACAGGTACAAGTACAGGCAACTAAGTATAAGCAACTGTGTACAAGCAACCAGGCGGGTAGAAAAGTCTGGAATGTACCGGTAACCCTACAAGAGGTGATCTCTATGCGGATAAGTGAAGCTCAACTTCAGGAAATCAATGTACTGCTCCAGTTTAATCTCAGTTCTATGCAGGAGGGTATTAAGGTTCATTCTAATGCTGAAACGGAGCTGATTGCAGCAACCTGCCGTCTGTTCGAAAAAGGCTTAATTACTCAGGAAGATGGCGGCTATCTGACCTCTCTTGGCCATACAGCGGCTGAGCATGCCCAAGCCTTAAAAACCATTCTTGATACTTCGGAAATCCAGCTCGCAGGTTAATATTGAATTCAGCTCCGGTCAGTAATCTGGCCGGAACTGGCTTTGCTCCCGGGCTGAGTCTTTTATGCGTTATCTTGTTTCTCTTCTGTGTTTTATTCTGTCTTTGCCCTGATGACGACCTCTTTTTTCTGCCACTAGTCTTTGCTGTTATGGCGATGCTGTTATGGCGATGCTGTTATGGAGAGTAGTCATCAGGTAAAATTGCCGCCTCATCAAAAAGAGGTCTGCATGCTTACCGACGCCATCAAATCTGACATTCAGTCTGCCTACTCTACCTTTCTGAAAAACCGTAAGCTTCGTGCCCGTCAGGGACAGCGCCTGATGGTGGCCCAGATCGCCCGGACTTTGGGTAATATTCAGACCTCTTCCGATGGCGTGCGTACGTCCGGCCCTCATGTCTGCGCTATTGAAGCGGGCACAGGTACCGGTAAAACACTGGCCTATCTGGTTTCTTCGTTGCCGGTTGCCAAAGAGCGCGACAAACGCATTGTGGTATCCACCGCAACAGTGGCACTGCAGGAACAGCTGATCTTTAAAGATCTGCCGGATCTGCAAAAGCATGCTGAGATTCAGTTCAAATATGCTCTGGCTAAAGGCCGTAGCCGCTATCTCTGTCTGAGCCGTCTGGAACAGGCGCTGGAAGATGCCAGTGAAGCCGCTCCGGCGCAAAATACTCTCTCACTGTTTGATGAGTTTTTGCAGGCTAACACCTCAAAAGAAGCTACCGCGCTTTATCAGGAGATGGCGCAGCATTACCTTTCCGGTAAATGGGAAGGGGACAGAGACAGTTGGAAAGACTCTCTGGAAGAGCCGGTCTGGCGTCGCATCACCACCGATCATAATCAGTGTACCAACCGTCGCTGCAGCAACTTCAGCAGTTGTGCCTTCTTTAAAGCCCGTAACGAGCTGGATGGCGCGGATATTATCGTCGCCAACCACGACTTAGTGCTGGCGGATCTCTCCCTGGGGGGCGGTATCGTCCTGCCTGATCCGCAGGACACCATCTATATCTTCGATGAAGGCCACCATCTGCCGGATAAAGCGATTGATCACTTTGCCGGAAGCTTCCGTGTAAACGCGTCGCTGCAGTGGCTGCGTTTGCTGAAAAAATCCCTGCCGGATCTGAACAGCGAGCTGGGACAGGATCAGCTGATTGTGAAGCAGCTCAATCAGCTGCCCGAGATTCTGAATAATCTGGAAGTGGAGCTGGCCGAGTGCTATCGCCAGCTGCATGAGATCACTCAGTTCTCTCCGGAAAATATGGATAAAGATATCCGGCCGGTCTTCCGCTTTGAAAACGGCATCGTGCCGGAAACGCTGGTTCAGATGGCTCTTAACCTGAAGATCAGCTTTGCCAGCCTGTGTCAGAAGCTGGAGATTATGGTTAAACAGCTGAAAGAGGCCATGGACCCGGATGCCTCCGGTGCTTTAGGCCGGGAAGAGGGCGAGCAGTGGCTGCCACTGGCAACCATGCTGCACAGTCGTGCAGTCTCTGCCTGGGAGTTGTGGGGCATGTACGCCACGCCTCAGGCGGAAGATGTGATGCCTATCGCCCGCTGGATCACCTTGCAGAATCAGCAGGTGGATATCGATCTGGAGGTCTCCTGCAGCCCGATCAGTGCTGCCGGTACGCTGGCGCGTAATCTCTGGCAGCCCTGTTTCGGGGCGGTGTTGTCATCGGCAACCCTGACTGCACTGGGCAGCTTTGATCGTATCCGAACCCGTGCCGGTTTGCCGGAAGATGCGGATTGTCTGGTGGTTCCCAGCCCGTTCGATTTTGCCTCTAACGGCGTACTGGAGCTGCCGGAAGAAGCCTGTGACCCAACTCAGTCCGATGTGCACACCAGCCAGATTGTCAGCTTTATCAAAAACAAAGTATCGACCGATGAAGGCACACTGGTGCTGTTTTCCTCCCGTCGTCAGATGCGGGATGTGCTCGACAAGATGCCCGCCAGTTTAGTAAACACCATTCTGGTTCAGGATGACCTCACCAAGCAGGTGCTGCTGGACCGGCACCGTAGCCGCCTCGATAAAGACGAAGGCAGCATTATCTTTGGTCTGGCCAGTTTCGCCGAAGGTATCGACCTGCCGGGGAAATACCTCTCCCATGTGGTGATCACCCGTATTCCCTTCTCCGTACCGGATGATCCGGTAGAAAAGACCCTGTCTGAATGGATCGAAGCCAAAGGCGGTAATCCCTTCCTGCAGATCACCGTACCGGATGCCTCGATTCGTCTGGTTCAGGCCGTGGGACGTTTACTGCGTACGGAATCCGATACCGGAAAAATCTCTATGCTGGATCGACGGGTGCAGACCAAGCGTTATGGAAAGCAGCTATTGAACAGCTTGCCGCCATTCAGGCGTTTTTTTTAAGGGATGAGCGCATTATTAGCTAGTTGCCGTCCTGAGCCGAATGTCTCCTTGTGATCTGTGCGACTCTAATCTTTAATAATGTGAATCTTTAAGAGGTTATAAAGGAAAACTACGATGAAAAAGCAGATTCTGGCTGTCAGTATCACAGCGGCATTGAGTTCGCCTGTATTCGCTTCAATACCCTTAGCCACGTATGGTGCATCGACAACTCTGGGACAGACCGCATCCCCGATAACGATTAATAGTGTTCGTTATAACCCAGCGGCAGGTTATGCGGTTCTGGATCACGATAGTAATGAGCAGGTTAGGTTTGGTTATTGGTCACAGGTTGGGGGAAGTGTCGAATTTGGTTCTGCAGACAACTTTGAAGAGGATATTGACCGTTTAACAAGTCGCCTCGATGAGCTAGATGCTTCTCCTGATGTTGCCTTGGCTGCTGCTATTCAGACTGAGTTTAATACCATTCTGGAGCGTTTTGGAGAGGCTGGTACTCTGAAGCTGGCGGGCACGGTTTCAGTGCCGGGTTTTCCTATCGCGTTAAAAACGGGGAATATTGACGGTGTGTTTACACTGGATGCCGCATTTTCAACTTTCGCTAAGGTCTCCTTTCTGGATGCACCGCTGGAGCTAGGTACTGGAGCAGAGACAGGTACCCTGAACACTGACTCTTCAGTGTACATCCAAGGTGTAGGTATTTTGCAACTGGGGTTGGGCTATAGTCAGTCTGTTTACAAAGTAAATTCGGGAGCATTAACTGGTGAGTTGGTTGTTGGTGGGCGTGCTAATGCTTACTCTGCTTCTTTCTCTCGCCAAGTAACAGGAATCGATAGCGACGAAGGCAGCTTCAGCGATATCGTGAATGATGGTCTGGATCAAAAGGATAAATATAGCAGCGCGTTTGGCGTTGATTTGGGAGCTGCCTGGTTTTCCGACTTTTATCACGTTGGCCTGATGGGGAAAAACCTGAATAGCCCAGAGCTGAAGTCGAGTAGCTTAAGCGGTAATGACCTTGCCGCTGCTTTTTCGAGTAAGTTGGACATTGGTGGTACCTATGAGTTAGAGCCTCAGTTCACTCTTGACGGCTCTGTATTCACTCAAGAAAGAATGCTGATGTTGGCTGCTAGTGTCGATCTAAATGATGTTGCTGACCCAACAGGCGATAACATCCAAATGGCACATCTTTCAGCGACCTTCTTCCCGGAAAATGCATTTATCCCGACTGCTCGCCTGGGTTACCAGAAAAATTTGTCCGGCACAGAGTTGTCTGCTGTAAACATAGGACTGGGCCTATTCCGTGGTGTTGCTAATCTTGACTTTACCTATGGCCTTGAGAGCACAGAAGTAGATGGAAACGCAATCCCCCGTCAGTTTGCCCTAAATGTTAGTTTTGAAGAGGCATTCTAAGGGCTTCCAAGGGAATTCCCTTGGCTTTTTTAGGGTTTAAAACAGTATTGGTGCTTTCAGATCCGGCCTATTATTGAACGCACATGGAGGTGATGTGGGGTATGGCCGGCAAGGAAGCCGACTCTCCTTAAGACTGACAAAGTCTTTCGGGTGAGGTTAGAACCAGCCACGAATCAGTTTCCGCAGAATCCACTCATTGGGTTCTGAACAAAAGCCGGGTTTAGCCCGGTTTTTTTGTTTTTGTCCTTTTTACGCTCCCTTTGCTTTTTCCCTCTTATGTCTGCTTTCTGGCGCACTCACTCTGTCAGCACCTTTCTTATCTTTATCCCTGTTCAGGCTGCTTTTGTTGTTTGAGGTTGAGGGTTGTCGCGATTTCTGAGCCTGATTCAGATTATTCATTCTTTTTTCTCTCTTCTGCAGAAATATTTTCTGTTATCCGTGCTTTTATCCTGATTTGATTCTGTTTTGGGTGCTTTAAGCTATTGAATTTTAAAGAATTTATACCTATTTTTGGGTATATGGCCTGTTCGTTAAAGCTCTGGCAGCTGGTTTTTGCTGCCTAAATGGCTTTTAACGGTTTTTTATTCTTTTTCTGTGGCTTAAATAAGTGTCATTTTTTGATTGAAGTATAATAATCTATGCGCATTCGCTGGCTGATCACGCTTATCCAGATAAATCATCTGTCCATTGGTGGTTCAGCCAGAAAAACAACAACTTCGTTTTAAACCTGTCTGGTGAATCAAGCCAGGACTCTCTGGAGTGGATGCGTATGAATATTCTGATTTTAGGTAGCGGTGTTGTGGGTGTAACCACAGCTTACTATTTGGCAAAACAAGGCCATGAGGTAACCGTTGTTGACCGTCAGGATTCTCCCGCAATGGAAACCAGTCACGCGAATGCGGGTCAGGTTTCATTCGGTTATTCCACCCCTTGGGCGGCTCCGGGCATTCCGTTTAAAGCGATGAAGTGGCTGACTCAGACCCATGCGCCGCTGAAAATGTCTGCGACTCTGGACCCGTTCCAGTACGCTTGGATGACCCAGATGCTGGCGAACTGCACCGAAGGTCGTTACGCGGTCAACAAATCCCGTATGGTGCGTGTTTCCGAGTATGCCCGCCTGTCCATCGACTCACTGCGTGAAGAAACCGGTATCCGTTACGAAGACCGTCAGCAGGGTCTGACTCAGTTGTTCCGTAACGAGAAGCAGGTTGAAGCGGTCCAGAAAGATATTGCGGTATTGCGTGATTTTGGCGTCGATTTCCAGGAGCTGGATATGGACGGCGTTCTGCAGTACGAGCCTGCGCTGGGTCGTGTGAAGGATAAGTTTGTTGGTGGCCTGCGTATGGTGGGTGACCAGACCGGTGACTGCTACGCCTTTACTAATAAGCTGGCGGATCTCTGTAAAGAGATGGGCGTGAAGTTCCAGTTCGATACCGAGATTCATGGTTTGCTGGATCAGGCGGGTGAAGTGACTGGCGTTAAAACCTCAGCCGGTACGCTGACAGCGGATCACTATGTGGTTGCGATGGGCAGTTTCTCCCGTCAGCTGATGAAGCAGGTGGGTATTGATCTGCCGGTTTATCCAATCAAGGGCTACTCCCTGACTATGCCGATCACCAACTATGATGCCGCGCCAATGTCCACGGTTATGGATGAAACCTACAAGGTTGCGATCACCCGTTTTGATGACCGCATCCGTGTGGCGGGTACGGCTGAACTATCCGGTTATAACCTGGAGATGCCGCAGAAGCGTCTGGATACCATCTCCATGGTCGTGTCTGATGTCTTCCCTGATGGTGGTGATATTTCCAAGGCAGAATACTGGACCGGTCTGCGTCCTATGACACCGGACGGTACGCCGATCATCGGTAAAACCAAGTTCAGCAACCTGTCCCTGAACACGGGTCACGGCACGCTGGGTTGGACCATGTCCTGCGGTTCTTCCCGTCTGCTGGCGGATCTGATCTCCGGTAATGAAACCGGTATTGATCCGGCGGATCTGGATGTTGCCCGTTATCGTTAATTTCTTCTGGCCTGAGATATGTCTCAGGCCGGTCATCTTTTTGCACTTGTTGTTCTGCTCTTACTCGCAATTTGTGCTTAGGCAGGCTTAGCGGCCTGCCTTTTTTATGATCAAAATAACTGCTTAAAAGAGGCTTTCCCCATGGCAGATAAGAAAATTATCCACTCTGACAACGCTCCTGCTGCAATCGGCCCATACTCTCAGGCTGTTCAGGTTGGTAATCTGGTATTTATGTCCGGTCAGATCCCGCTGGATCCGAAAACCATGGAAGTGGTAACGGAGTCTTTTGAAGCGCAGACCGTTCAGGTATTTGAAAACCTGAAAGCGGTTGCAGAAGCAGCCGGTGGTTCTCTGGAGAACGTGGTTAAGCTGAACATCTATATGCCGGATCTGGGTAACTTCGCTAAGGTTAACGAAGTGATGGAGCGTTATTTCACTGCACCTTACCCGGCTCGTGCTGCTCTGGGTGTTAAAGAGCTGCCAAAAGGTGTTGATGTGGAAGTTGAAGGTATTCTGGCGCTTTAATTTTCGTGCGTTGATTTCAGCACTTTAATACTGATGCGTTAGACCATCGCAGTGCCTTCCGGCACTGCGGTTCAGAGCCGTTTACGCTAGACTACGACGGCTCTGATGCTTCCCGAATGTTGTACTGCAAAACCCTATATTCAGACCCTCAATATAATAACGAGATGGAGACCTGCACATGGCGCGGGCTGCTAAAGCTGTAATAGATCTGGCTGCACTGAAACACAACTATCTGCTGGCAAAAGAACTGGCTCCCGGTCGTAAGGCGGTAGCGATTATTAAAGCGAATGCCTATGGTCATGGTGCCGTTGAAGCAGCGCATTATCTGGCGGATGTTGCCGATGCCTTTGGCGTTGCCTGTATTGAAGAAGCGCTGCAGCTGGTGGAAAACGGTGTTAAACAACCGGTTGTTCTGCTGGAAGGTTTTTTTACCGCTGATGAGCTGGAATCCGTTGATAAGTACCAGATGATGACCGCTGTTCACAGTGAGTGGCAGCTGGAAGCGCTGGAACAGCACGTGTTTTCTCAGCCGTTGCCGGTGCTGGTTAAGTTTGATTCCGGTATGCACCGTCTCGGTTTTGATGCTGAAGGTTTTGCCAAAGCGGTTGAGCGTCTGCAACAGCTGGATCACATCTCTGACGTGATCGCGATGACACACTTTGCCTGTGCCGATGAACTTGAGTGCGATTACACCCAGACCCAAATTGCTAATTTCCATGCTGCCTGTGACCGCTTCGGCCTGCAGCACTGCATGGCAAACTCTGCTGCAACCCTGCACTGGCCACAAACCCACGGTGACTGGGTGCGTCCCGGTATTATGCTGTATGGCGCTTCACCTTTGGATCAGCAAACTGACAACGCCGCTCGTCTTAAGCCTGTGATGACCCTGAGTTCTGAGATTATCGCGGTTCGTGAGCTGCCTGTGGGAGAGCCGATCGGTTACGGTCGTCGTTTCACTACCGAACAGCCAACCCGCGTGGGTGTGGTGGCGATGGGCTATGCCGATGGTTATCCGCGCCATGCTATCGACGGTACCCCGGTTGCGGTAAATGGCAAAATGACCCGTATTATCGGTAAGGTTTCCATGGATATGATGACCGTTGATCTGACCGATCAGCCGGATGCCAAAATCGGTGATCCGGTAGAGCTGTGGGGTGCTCAGGTCGATGTGAACAAGGTTGCGGCCTGTGCCGATACCATCTCCTATACCCTGTTTACCGGTATCACAACCCGTGTGCCTCGTGTGTATAAGCGCTAGTGTTTATAAGAACTGGAGCTTATAAGACCAGTATCTGCGTAAGCTGGTTGTGGTGCATTAAAAAGGCTCTCCTGTTTGGCAGGAGAGCCTTTTTGCTTTTGCGGGGAGCTGTTATTTGAGCTTCTTATTTCAGCTCTTTATTTCAACTCCAGCGCCCCATAGTCATCCCGAATACGCATAAAGCGGGCAAAGCGCGGCAGACCGGATGCGGTATGACCGTTATAGCGGTAGGTAATAATGGTACCTATTGGCGGAGGTGACTGGCGTTCGAGCCGACTGAAACCGCTGCCGATTTTCATCTCACGGCCATCCGCCAGCCGGACTTTTATCGCGCCCATCATGCCCTCAAACTGTCCTTTGCCTTCGGTATAACCGATTACCACAGCCTCGGCATCATCGTAGAGTTTTACCTTCAGCAGATCATTGGAGCGTCCCGCCTGGTGCAGGGCGCTGCCCCGGTGCAGCATAAGACCTTCAGCCCCTTCTTCGGTCAGCTGATGAAGATAGTTGTCCAAGGCTGCCTGGCTGGGCAGTTTGAACTGTTTTACCGGTTGCAGCCAGGCCAGCTCCATCTCCTGACAGAGGCTTTCGATATCCTTAACCCGCTGATCGAAAGTGGTCAGCTGATCCGGCAGATCAAAAATCCGGTACTCAACCTCCGCCCAGTCCTCAAGGGTGGTTTGTTCCTGTCTGGTCAG
This sequence comes from Oceanospirillum sp., assembly GCF_982874595.1. Lineage (NCBI taxonomy): Bacteria > Pseudomonadati > Pseudomonadota > Gammaproteobacteria > Oceanospirillales > Oceanospirillaceae > Oceanospirillum > Oceanospirillum sp. Next base: position 20,656 of record NZ_CEYNZH010000057.1, read on the forward strand.
GCCTGAAATTTCAGCAAAGCGACCGCGTCCCAGCCAAAGCTCGCCATCCAGCGAGACCTTGGGTAGAGCATCCTGCATAGAACGGGGGAGTCTGATCAGATTGCCCTGACGGGTTCTTAGTTGCTCGCCATCCCAGAACGCCCGAACCCCATCCAGCTTTTCGCTGACCCAGTATTCCTGAATATTGTCCTGTTGTTGGTAATGCTTGGCCAGCATCAGAGGCAGGGGCGTGTGAGGATTAAGCGCATCGGCCCAGCTGACGGCTGGTGATGCGATGCAGGCTGAGGTTAGCCCGAGGCTAAGTAGTGTGCGGGTGAAATAATGTGAGTTCTGGCTGAGCGAGACCTTCCCTGTGTTCGACATATCACTGCCTCCTTGAGTGATGATTGATAATGTTGTTAACGCTAGTGAGTCATGGCGGGGAGTTCAAGTATTGTTGGCGAAGCCAGGTGAAGATACAGCGTATTTATGACAGAGGTCACTATTGGAATTGAGTGACAGTTCAGGCTGTTTAACGGTCAATCTAACGGTTAGTGCCAAAGATACTGAATCAACCCATAAGCAATGACCAGCCAGGCGATAACCGGGTTAAAGATAATTCGCCAGAGGGTAGCTTTCGGCTCAAAACCGACACCATGAATAAAACCGGCACTCACCGCCCACATAAACAAAGTGAAGAGGCCATGATCCACTTCGTGGATGGATTCAGCAATCAGCCGTGGGTAAGCCGTCAGTATGACGCTTATGACAATAGCGCTGATCAGAGAAAGCGCCTGAGTCCAGCGGGACTTGGGATAGGGAACGTTCATTATCAGGATTCCGGTATCGCTAGTGTTAAACCAGACGGCCAGCTTCCTGCTTTAAGACAGGCGCTGGCCGGTAGAGATGATCAGCCCTGGGGCTGATCGTTATCCAGATCAAATGCAGGATCGGATTCCAGCCACATCGCATTGATGATGCCGAAAGAGATCGCCAGTAATACACCCAAAATCCAGGCGAAGTACCACATAGTCTTTTCTCCTTTGGGCAGCCGAATTATCTTCCGCTGCCCATTTTGTCTCTTTAATAATGACGTTAAATAGCGGCTTTGACTGACCGCGTGCTTAATAAGCCAGCGGGTTGCCGTCGATCTGTTTACTGGTTACCCTGCCCCACATCACCTTGTAGGTCCACAGGGTGTAAAGCAGAATAATCGGAACAAAGATCATGGCCGCAATAAACATCACATTCAGGGTCAGATGGCTGGACGCTGCATCCCATAGGGTCAGACTGCTGTTCGGGTTTGACAGAGACGGCAGTACAAACGGGAACAGAGAGAAAGCGGCAGTACAGATGATCGCTGTCATGGTGATGCTGTGTGCCGCAAAAGCCAGGCCTGAACGACGGGCTTTTACCAGCAGCAGGGTCAGCAGACCGATGACAAAAGCCGTGATCGGTGCTGCGACCATCCAGCTGTAGGTTTTGTAGTTGGCCAGCCAGCCATCATCCACCACACTGACCTGTTTGCTCAGTGGGTTTGGCAGGGCATCTTTTGCCGGCATCATATCGATATGCAGCCCCGGCAAGCCTTTCAGAAGTACCAGACCCGCTGCAGCAAACGCGATCAGCATAATAATCAGCATTAGAATGCCCGCTTTACCGGCGCGATCTGCCACTGGCTGATCAGCTCGCATCTGCAACCAGATGGCTCCGTGCGCGGCCAGCATGGTCAGACTGACGACACCGCAGATCAGGGCGAAAGGATGGAACAGGTCAAAGAAGCTGCCGGTATAGTGCGGACGCAGGAACTCGTCCAGATAGAAATCCACACCCAGCAGCAGATTGCCGAAGGCGACACCAAATACCAGAGCCGGAACTGCACCACTGATAAACAGCCCCCAGTCCCAGGTACTGCGCCAGCGCGGGTCTGCGATCTTGCTGCGGTAGTCAAAACCCACCGGGCGGAAGAACAGCGCAAACAGTACCAGCATCATGGCAAAGTAGAAGCT